>JAQTOT010000075.1 GCA_028713145.1 Methylococcales bacterium | reverse complement strand
TTGTCGAGTTCGATGCCAATCATCAAACCCAAATTGCGAATATCGACAATGTGCGAGTTGTTTTGTAATTTTTCTTTAAATTTCGCCGCAATTGCGTTGCCTTTTTCGATCGCGTCTGAAATTAAATTGCTTTCGCTTAACGTGTTTAAAACAGCAAGCCCTGCGCTGCACGCAAGCGGATTGCCGCCAAAGGTTGAGCCGTGATTGCCTGCCGAAAAAATGTCAGTTGCTTTGCCGCTCGCTAAACACGCACCAATCGGAACGCCATTGCCTAATGCTTTCGCTAGTGTGCAAACGTCAGGCAAAATGCCGTTATGTTGAAATGCTAAAAATTTACCTGTGCGTCCGATGCCTGTTTGAATTTCGTCGAGCATCATCAAAATGTTGTATTCGTCGCATAACGCGCGGATTTGATTTAAATAATCCGATGCAGGAATGTTCACACCGCCTTCGCCTTGAACTGGTTCAACCAAAATCGCGGCAATCGATTTGTTTTCAGCGAGTACATTTTTAATTGCTGAAATATCGTTGTACGGCACACGGACAAAACCTTCGACCAGCGGCTCAAAACCTTGCTGGATTTTCGCATTTCCCGTCGCGCTTAATGTGGCAAGCGTTCGACCGTGAAAACTTTTTTCCATCACGATAATGGCGGGCTTTTCAATACCTTTGGCATGACCAAACTTACGCGCTAATTTAATAGCGGCTTCATTGGCTTCTGCCCCTGAATTGCTGAAAAACACGTTGCTCATGCCGCTTAATTCAATCAATTTATCGGCGAGTTTTTCTTGCGACTTTATTTGATAAAGATTTGACGTGTGCAGTAATTTCGCGCTTTGCTCGCAAATTGCAGCATGCACCGCTGGATGCGCGTGTCCTAAATTACATACCGCAATACCTGAAAGCGCATCTAAATAACGTTGCGAATTGTCGTCCCAAAGCCATGCGCCTTCACCCCGTTCAAAGGTAATCGCAAGTCGTGCATAGGTGGGCATAATGTGACTGGTCATAAGTTTTTGCCTGACAACAAAAAAAGGGCGGATTATAGGTTTCAATTGGTTTGCAAGCAAGTTAGCAAAATAAGACACAAAATTACATTCGCTCTTTGAACCTAGTTATAATTGCCTCGAATTTTTAACTTTAACTCATATAGAGAATTATTTATGTCAGCAATCAAAACTTATGAAGGTCATTTTTCAGCGCAAGGTGGCAAATTTTGTATCGTTTCTTCACGTTTCAACAGCTTTATCGTTGAACAATTAGAAAATGGTGCAATTGACGCGCTTATTCGTCATGGCGCAACCAAAGATGATGTCCATTTAGTGAAAGCACCTGGTGCATTTGAATTACCTGTTGTTGTGCAACGTATTGCAGCAAGCAAAAAATACGATGCCATTATCGTGTTAGGCGCAGTGATTCGTGGAGGCACACCGCATTTTGATTATGTGGCGGGGGAATGTGTAAAAGGTATCGCGCAAGTTGCGTTGCAATACGATATTCCTGTGAGCTTTGGTGTTTTAACCGTTGATAGCATCGAACAAGCTATCGAACGTGCAGGCACAAAAGCAGGTAACAAAGGTGCTGAGGCCGCGTTATCAACAATTGAAATGTTTAGCTTGTTTAAAAATTTGGAATTGTCATGAGTAATCCAAAAACCAACGCTCGAAAAGCCGCTGTGCAAGCACTTTATCAATGGCAAATCACAGGGCAAAATTTGAATCTGATTGAGCAGTATTTTATCGAAGAACAGTTTTTTGTCGAAAACGAGAAAATACAACGCGATTATTTTTCAGAGGTTTTTCACGCCGTGCCGCAAAATTTAATCGATATTGATGCGTTATTGAGTAATTTTGTTGATAGAGAAGTGGATGCCGTGGATCCAGTGGAACGAGCAATTTTACGTCTTGCGACTTATGAATTGATGCACGCTGACGATACCCCTTACAAAGTGATTATCAACGAAGCGATAAACATTGCCAAAGATTTTGGCGCAGACGGTAGTCATCGTTACATCAACGGCATTTTAGACAAAGTCGCCCAAAAACAGCGTCCAGACGAAATTAAAGCGAAACGTCAAACTGAAAACTAGTTTTTTACTTTATCATTTTAAGGAAGTGAGTCATGTCAAACGACAACAATAACAATCATTCTGAAAATTCATCTCATTCAAACGATTCAACAAATAACCACGTTGAAACAGATTATGAGTTTAACAATCGAGTGGGTAGCACGGTAAAAGACTTGAGTTCGAAGCAAATTTCGACACTTCCTTATGACCGTTTAGACTCAACGTATGTTTCAACAATTAAACCGAGTGCTATTTCAGGTTTGCCGATTGAAAAACTCAATTTAGATGATTTTGATGCACTGACTAATGAACAAGAACACGCATTGAGTTATAGCCAAGTTGCCAAAATAACCAAAGCACAACTTGAAGCAATGAGTGTTGATATGCTTGATTCACTTAATGTGAAGGCAGTTTCTGGGTTAAATCTTAAATATCTGCCATCAGAGATATTGTCAGAAATGCTGCCTGAACAAGTTTCTGCATTGTTGCCCACACAAATTGGAGGATTGGCAAGTGATCAAATTGCTGCGTTAACAGATATTCAAATTTCAGCACTTACTCCTGCACAAATTGCTGCATTAAAACCTACACAATTAAAATGGATTCCTGCTGAAAATATCGCGGCACTTGATTATCGTGCTTTAAGTAACTTGTCTTCAAAAACACTAAACGCTTTAACAGATGAGCAAATTCAAGGTTTTAGTGTTGAACAACTTAACCAATTTGGCGCGAAACAAATCGGTGTGTTTAAATCAGGACAAATTGCCGCGCTTACTGATGAAGCTATCCAATCGATAGTGCCAAAAGCGATGTCAGGGTTCAATAAAGTCAACATTATGGGGTTGCGCGTAGGAATTTTAACGCCTGAACAATTTGATGCGTTGTCTAATACTCAAATTGGATTATTGTCGTCTGAGCAACTCACCGCGTTGACTGGTGAGCAAGCGCAAGCCTTTACAGCCTCGCAACTTGGCGCATTAAAAGCGACGCAACTGCCTTATTTATCGATAGATGCAATTTCTGTTTTGGCAACTAACGCAATTAAAGGTTTGACGACAAAAAACATTAGCGGTTTAACACCAGCTCAAATTGCCGCATTAACCGCAGAACAAATCGTTGAATTTAGCAGTAAACAAATTGCGGCGTTAAAAGCAGAGCAAATTGTTGCGTTGGATAACGCAAATTTGATTAGCGAGCTAACACCAAACGCGATTAAAGGTTTTGTAAATACCGTATCGCAGCTTGATTTTGCAAAATTAACGCCTGAACAAATTGCCGTTTTGTCGTCGAAACAACTTTCGCAATTATCCACAACACAAGTTTCGGTGTTAACCATTGATCAATTTGATGCACTGACGGCTGCGGCGTTGAAAGGATTGAGCGCAGCAAATATCGTCAATTTAAATTCGACTTCTCTTGTTCCTGCTATTTCGACGAAACAATTAACACAATTTGATACCACGCAACTTGAAGCATTAACACCTTCGCAAGTTAGCAGCATGACGGAAGAACAAACATCGTTATTGCTAAGTCGAAAATATTCTCTGTTAACCGCTGGCACAAATGGCATTGAAACGTCGCTAACGGTTAACGCGCCCAGTGTAATCGCCACAAAAATAACAGGCGGTTCAGGCAATCAAACCATCACAGGTAGTTCGCTCAATGACACACTTGATGGCGGTTTGGGTGATGACATGCTCACGGGTGGCACGGGAATTGATACATTCTTAATCAGTTCTGGACAAGATACGATTACAGATTTGGGTGTTAATAATGAAGCCGATGTTGTCCAAATTTCAACAGGTGCGACGGCTAATATCACTGCAACAGGAGCATGGACAGCAACATCTGCAAGTTCAAATTCAGGTGTTGCAACTATTTCAACGGCTGGAACGGGCGCAATAAATGTTGCGGCTGCAACAGGTTCGAGTGGGTGGAGCTTAACGACAACAAACGCGACAGGCACAAGTTTAACGGGTTCAAATAACGTAGATACCTTAACGGGTGGCACGGGGGCTGATACGTTAACAGGTGGTGCAGGTAGCGATACTTTTGTGTTAGCGGCAACATCGATAGTGGGTCATGTTGATACCGTAATCGGTACATTTAACGGCAGTTCAATCGACAAAATTGATACATCCGTCACAGTTGCAAATGTCATTGCATCACAAAGTTCAGGTTTGACTTTTGCGGGCTTAACCGTCGATGCGTTAAACAGTTTACTAAATAGTACGACTGGAACAGGAACGAAATTGACTGGCACAATGGTAGATGCTGCGATACTAACCACAACTGATGCAAGAACAGTTATTGCCATCGATGCCGACCATTCAGGCACGTTCACTGCAACAGATTATTTAATTGAAATCACAGGTTCAACGGGCATGACTGCTACTGAGATTACGCCTGCCACCTTTATCTAAATTCAACCTTTTGAGATTGCCGAAATGATTACAGATTTTTCCGATACAGAGCAAATTGCGAGTTTAACTCGTACCGAAGTGACTTCATTGCCTTTTTATCGTGTACCTGCTGATTCTATTTCGGCAATTAGTTTGAAAGTTATCAGTGCATTACCGATTGAAAAACTCAACACTGAACAATTCGATGCGCTGACAACTGAACAAGAATCCGCTTTAACGGCTGCTCAAGTTGCCAAAATGACATTGGCGCAAACAAGGATTGTGAGCGAAGAAATGCTTAACGCGTTGAATGTGCGTTCTATTTCTGGATTAAAAATTCAATATCTTCCAACTGAAACGTTGAGTGCGTTATTGCCTGAACAAATAACAGGCTTGACTACCACGCAAATAAGTAAGCTGACAAAAGCGCAAATTCCCGTGATAAGTGATTCGCAAATGCTCGCGTTTAGCGCGTCGCAAATTAGTGCGTTAACTTCTGCACAAGTCAAACTTTTGTCAACGGATGCCATTTCAGCGATTGATTTACGCGCTATTAGTGGCTTAACTACCAAAAACATCAAAGGCTTAACGACTGAACAAATACAGGTTTTTACGTCTGAGCAAGTTGCAAAACTTAATGCAACACAAATTAGCGTATTAAGTTCATCGCAAATTGCCGCGTTGCAAGAAGAGGCAATTCAAGCCTTAACAGGTTCAGCCTTAACCGCGTTTAACAGAAAAAATATCGCAGGATTGCCGATTGAGCTACTGAGCGATACACAAATTAAGTCAATTACCACCACGCAAATCGGTCTTTTAAATAGCTTGCAAATTCAAGCACTAACTGCTGAACAAGCCCCATTTTTATCAGTAACACAAGTTGCAGCAATTAAAAATACTCAAATTCCGTATTTAAATGCAGATGTGATTAGCGCGTTATCCAATGAGGCAATTCAGGGGATGACATCAAAAATTATTAGTTTGTTGTCAACAGAACAACTTAGCGCATTAAGCGAAGAACAAATCGCGCAACTGTCTTCAATGCAAGTTAGCGCATTAACTTCGACACAAATGAAAGTGTTGGATGATTTAAATCTACAAGGAAATTTGTCTGCGTTGGCAATTCGAGGAGTCACAAAAACGGTTTCTCAACTTGATGTCACTGAATTAACTGCAAGTCATATTGCCGTTTTATCAACAAAACAAATTTCACAATTATCGACGTTGCAATTGAATCAATTTAGTGTTGAAAACGCCGAAGCATTGCAAAATGCACAAATTGCAGCATTAAACTCAACCCAAATTGCCGCATTGCCTGCAAATGCGATTGCGGCGTTAAATCCAGCTGCAATGCCCAGTTTGAATTTGCAAGCGTTATCTATTTCGCAAATTAACGCGATGCTACCTGAGCAATTTGCCAAAATGCAGTCTAAACAAGTTAGCGCACTAACGCCTACGCAACTTGGAACGTTGACAGCAGACCAATTTAGTAATTTATCCGCCGCTGCGTTGAAAGGGTTGAACACGTTAGCGATTCCAAATTTAGACAAAACGTCACTGATCCCAATTTTATCAACAGCGCAATTAACCTTGTTAAGCACCGCACAAATGGAAGCCTTTACGCCTGACCAAGTCGATAGCATGAACGCCGAGCAGGCAAATTGGCTACTCAATCGCAAATATAGCTTACTCACACAAGGGACAAATGGTATTGAAACGTCACTTGTTGTGAATGCACCTAGTTCAACGGCAACAGGTATTTTAGCTGGGACTGGAAATCAAACGATTACAGGCAGTTCTGTTAATGACACTATTGATGGCGGCTTAGGCGATGACGTAATTGTTGGTGGCAGCGGAAATGATATTTTGGCAGGCAATTATGGCAACGACACACTAACAGGCGGCGTAGGCATTGATACGTTTATGGTGAATGCAGGGCAAGACACAATTACAGATTTAGGTCTAAATAGTGAAGCAGATGTTGTGCAAATTGCATTAGGGGCGAGTGCGAGTATCACTGCTAATGGTGCATGGATGGCGACTTCGGCAAGTTTCAATAATGGCTCGGTAAGCATTATAACTGCTGGCACAGGCGCAATAAGCGTGGAATATGTTTTGGGCAGTGCTGGGTGGAATTTATCTACCACAAACGTTAATGGCTCAAGTTTAACAGGTTCTATTTTTGCCGATACGTTAACAGGTAATTCAGGCAATGATTCTCTAAATGGTGGCGGTGGCAGTGATTACCTTATTGGCGGGTTAGGTAATGACACACTTGTTGCAGGAACGGGTTCAGATACGCTTATCGGCGGCGAAGGAAATGATATTTTTGTTTTAGCGACAAATTCGTTTATTGGCAGCGTGGACTTAGTTGTGGGTTCTTTTTATGCAACACCTGTCGATAAAATTGACACCTCCGCAATAGTGACGAATGTTATCGATACTCAAATAACGTTGCAGGCTTCAACAGATTTAAATGTTGCCACGGTGAATGCGTTATTTACCTCTACATTTACGAATAAATTCGTATCGGGAACGGTTAGTGCGGGCATTTTTTCAACAGCAGATAACAAAACATTCATTGCTGTTGATGCTGATGGGTCGGGCTTTTTTACTTCAGGTGATTATTTGATTGAAGTAACAGGTTCTGTTTTATCTGGCGTGACAGCAAGTACATTCATTTAATTTATTTACGAAAGTATGATTGGTCATTATCTATGGCATGTCATTTGCTGAAGTCAAAAATAAAATGAAATTTTAAAATGTTCGCAGGTCTACCATGCTCAAAAATCTTACTGTTAAAGCTAAATTGTTATTTCTGATAGGTTTGATGTCCGTCATTATGTTGACGCTCACGGGAGTGAATCTTTATGCACTCAATAAAACTAATCAAGGAGTGCAAACGATTTATGCAGATAGAACGTTGCCGCTTGCGGATCTTTCCGAAATCAAAACGATACTGTTGCATGAGCGCACAGCGATTGTGACAGGATTTGCTTTTCCAGAGGAAATGTCAGGACAACATAAAAAAATTGAAGCAAATATTGTTGCAATAGCAAAGTTGTGGGACGCATACATGTTGACTTACTTAACCCCTGAAGAAAAAATTCTTGCAGAAAAGTTTCAGAGTGTTCGCAAGTCTTTTGAAAATAGCTTAGTAAAGGCAATGGAAATGCAGCGTGAAGGCAAAGTAGATGACGCTAGAAAATTCTATTTTGAAACCGTCCGATCTTTGTACACACCTGCAGCGGAAGGCATTGACGCATTAGTGCAGTTACAAAAAAACGTTGCAAAAGAAGAGTTTGATGTATCACAAAGTCGTTTTCATTTCATGTTAATCAGTTCAATCGTGCTACAACTTTTCGGTATTGCCATTTCTTTATTTTTTGGCTTACGCATTGTTAGTCGATTATTAGCAGAATTAGGCGGTGAACCTAGTTATGCGGCTGAAATTGTAAGAAAAATTGCTCATGGTGAATTATCAACCCATGTTGTGATAGAAAAAGACGACAAAAGCAGTTTGCTTTATTCGATTGATACCATGCGTCAAACATTATCAAACATTATCACTAGCACAAGTGTTGTGATGAAAGATGTATCGCTTGGCGAATTAGGCACACAATTGGAAGTGGTAGTAGAAGGTGATTTCATTCAGCTAAAACAAAGTATCAATGAAACCATTGTTCAATTGCGAGTCACGTTATTTGCACTTAATGATGTGATGTATGCCATTTATAACGCGGATTTTTCTAAAGTCATTTCAGGGCATGTTCATGGTAAATTCCAAGAAACGCTTGATAAAGCAATTCAATCACAAGGCGCATTGCGTGAAATGCTAAAAGACGTTGGGCAGGTCATGGAACATGTTGCTGTGGGTGACATCAATCATCGAATAACCGCTGAAGGTCGTGGCGAATTATTGGCGTTGAAAAATAATATCAATGAAACATTAGTGTCATTAGGAAGTTTGAATGAAATTGAGCGCGTAGTTAATGCCTTAGCAAATGGAGATTTAACACAAGCTATCACTACACAATATCCAGGTGTTTTTGGCAATGTGACGGTGAGTTTAAATAACACGATGGAGCAGTTGAAATCGTTAATTAAAGAAATTAAAACTTCCAGTGATGTGATTGCCTCAGCGGCAAATGAAATTGCAGTGGGAAATAATGATTTAGCACATCGCACTGAAAACCAAGCCTCCAGCTTGCAAGAAACCGCCGCAAGCATGGAAGAATTAAGTGCAACGGTTCAAGAAAATAGTTTGAATGCAAAACATGCAAATGATTTAGCGTTGGGCGCATCTTCGACCGCTAAAAAAGGAGTTTCAGTTGTCAGTGACGTAGTGATAACGATGTCAAACATTAACGAATCATCTCGACAAATTGTTGATATTATTACAGTTATTGACGATATTGCTTTCCAAACAAATATCTTAGCGTTGAATGCAGCCGTTGAAGCAGCAAGAGCGGGCGAGCAAGGTAAAGGTTTTGCTGTTGTTGCGGTCGAAGTTCGCAATTTAGCGCAACGTGCGGCAAGTGCGGCAGGTGAAATCAAGCGTTTAATCAGTGATTCTGTCGATAGAATTTCAGGCGGTAGCAAGCAAGTTGAACAAGCGGGTAAAACAATGGAAGACATCGTTTCAGCCATTCAAAACGTGACTTCCATTATGTCTGAAATTGCAGCTGCTTCGGTTGAGCAAAATTCGGGCATTGATCAAATCAATCAAGCTGTCGCGCAAATGGACGAAGTAACCCATCAAAACGCAGCTCTCGTTGAACAAGCCGCTGCGGCGGCGGAATCGTTAAGCGATCAAACTCGCAGTTTGACTGAGCAAATGGAACATTTCACCATCCACTAAAAATTTTTCAGCAAATCATTTGAGCGGTGAGTTTAATTTTTCAGTACACGGTTTTTGCAATTCACTGAAAAATCTCTATAATTACCGCTCTTTTACCGAGCATTTCGCTCCTCCTTGCTTTACCATTTTGAATATGTGTGATGGAAGGCTTAACCCACAAGGAAACACAATGCGTCATTACGAAATTGTCTTTTTAGTACACCCTGATCAAAGCAGCCAAGTGCCTGCAATGATTGATCGTTATAAATCAATTATTGAAGCTACTTCAGGAAAAATTCACCGTTTAGAAGATTGGGGGCGTCGTCAATTAGCGTATCCAATCAAAAAACTTCACAAAGCTCACTACGTTTTAATGAACGTTGAATGTGATCAAGTTGCGTTAAATGAACTTGAAACAGGATTCCGTTTTAACGATGCGATTTTGCGTAATTTAATTTTAGTGCAAGAAGAAGCAATTACTGAGCCTTCAATCATTTCGACAACAACAGCTGAAGAAGCAAAAGCGGCTGAATTACGCGCAAAAGATGCTGCAGCTCGTGAAGCTGCCGCTGCGTTAGCTGCTGCTGAAATCGAAGATGATGCAGACGAAGACTTTGATGCTGATGATTCAGCAGAATAATTTATTTCACTATTCATTACGGAATTAAACATGGCACGCAACATTAGACGCAAAAAATTCTGCTCTTTCACAGCAGAAAACAGTGTTCAAATTGATTATAAAGATTTGGCTTTACTCGGCGATTACATTACTGAAACAGGTAAAATCGTCCCAAGTCGTATCACAGGAACACCTGCGAAATATCAAAGACAAATTTGTACTGCAATTAAACGCGCACGTTATATCGCGTTATTGCCTTACTGCGACGCACACGAATAAATCACAACTCTGATGGGATTCTTAGCAACTCAAATAATGCGTGGACGCTGGCAAGCCTCTGGGATTGCTATTGGTTTAGCATTTTTGTCGTTGTTTATGCCACCCATTAGTATTGTTAGCTCTGCGGCGGTCGCGTTAGTTACGCTACGCCTTGGAGCTTATGAAGGTTTAACGGTTTTCGGTATTTCTCTTGCAACACTTGGAACACTCGGCGTAATTTCAGGCAATGTTGAATTTGCACTGCTTTACGGCGTTGTTTTATGGTTGCCGATTTGGGTTCTTGCCATTTTATTGCGAGCAGGTCGCCAATTGGCGTTAGCGATTGAAAGTGCCGTATTACTGGGCGGTGCAGGGATTGTGAGTTTTTCTTTGCTCAAACCCAATTCGAGCGAAATGTGGAAAAACTTATTGATGCAAATGTCTCCGCCTAATGCGGCGTTAGACGTACAGCCGCAAATTGAAATTCTCGCGCAGTACATGACGGGAATTATCGCAGCGGGTACGATATTTGGCTGGATATTTGCCTTATTTCTGGCTCGTTGGTGGCAAGCACAACTTTATAATCCTGATGGTTTTAGAACCGAATACTTAGGACTATCAACGTCCAAACGTTTCGCGTTAGGTAGTTTGAGTTTAATTGCCATAGCGGCATTAAGTTCAGGCGGAATTGCAGAGTTAGCGACAAATTTAAGCATTTTAGTGGTTGTACTTTATGTCTTTGTTGGCACGTCGGTTTGCCACAGTTTGCTTACACCGCTGAATCAAGGTCGTTATTTGGTGATTGGTTTTTACGTTACAGTGTTTTTAATTCCTCACTTGCTAATTCCAGTTGCAACTATCGGTGTTGTCGATGCGTGGTTTAACTTACGCCACAAGCTCAAAATCAAATAACCGAAGACTGTTAAACCAAACAAATACAAGTGCGTCGAAGTGACGCAAAATCTTATACAAAAACCACGAGGATGGTCACAATGGAAATTATTCTTCTTGAGAAAATTGCAAATTTAGGCAGTTTGGGCGACAAAGTTAGCGTAAAAAATGGTTACGCAAGAAACTTTTTAATCCCACAAAATAAAGCAGTTGTTGCAACAGCGAAAAAAATTGAAGAATTTGAAGCACGTCGCGCTGAATTAGAAAAAGCTGCTGCGGCAAAATTAGCGGCTGCACAAACTCGCGCTGAAGCATTAAGCAAATTGCATATTGCAATTGCTCACAAAGCAGGCGATGAAGGTCGTTTATTTGGTTCAGTTGGCACACATGCGATTGCCGATGCAATTACTGCTGCGGGCGTTGCTGTTGATAAAAGCGAAATTCGTTTGCCACATGGCACGATTCGTCACTTAGGCGATTTTGAAGTTCATGTACATTTACACGCTGATGTTAATGCGGTTTGTGCGGTTCAAATCACTGCTGAGGCGTAATTTACGGCTCGGAAGGCGCAAAGCAAAACTTTGCGCCTGACATTTTATGCGACGTTTTTATTCGTTCCTTTTTTACAGCGCAATTCCTCTAATCATTTCGCGTCTTTTGTGGCGCAGTCTTAAAAATCCCGCTTATCGCCATCGTATTTTTGAACGTTTTGGCTTTTATCAAAAAAATTATTTTCAAGATGTGATTTGGTTTCATGCCGTTTCGGTCGGTGAAAGTGAAGCTCTTTTCCCGTTAATTCGCTTGATTCAAACGCGCCATCTACAACTTCAAATTTTAATTACCACAACAACACCAACAGGTTCTGCAAGAGTTAGAGCCGTTCTAGGTGATAGCGTGCAACACGTCTATTTACCTTACGATTTACCTGATGTTGTCACACGATTTTTGAATGCTTTTAAACCTAAAATAGCGGTCATTGTCGAAACTGAAATTTGGGCAAATCTTTATCACGCTTGTGCTAAAAAGCAGATTCCGTTGTATTTAATCAATGCTCGTTTATCTGAAAGATCAGTGCGAGGTTATCAAAAAATTCCTGCATTAGTTTTGCCTGCGTTAACGGCGATTACGAAAATTGCCACGCAAACAGAAGCGGATAAACCCCGTTTTATTCAAATAGGGGCAAAGTCTGAAAACGTTCAAAATCTAGGCAATATAAAATTTGACGTAACCATTGCAGATGAGGTTTTGTCGCAAGGTCAGCATTTAAAAAATCAGCTTTTTAAAAATCGTTTCGTTTTTTTAGCGGCGAGTACGCATGAGGGCGAAGAAGTTTTATTGCTCGATGCGTATCAAAATCTAAAAAAGCTAATTCCCGAATTGTTGTTAGCCATTGCACCACGTCATCCTGAACGATTTAGCCACGTTGAAAATTTAGCAAATCAGGCGAATTTGAAAACAATCACCCGCACGTCAAACAAAATTTGCCAGCCTGATACGGATGTATTTTTAATAGATACGCTGGGCGAATTGAAATTATTTTACGCAACAGCTGATTTGGCATTTGTCGGTGGGAGTTTTGTGCCAATTGGTGGGCATAATGTGTTAGAACCTGCCGCTGTTGGCGTGCCAGTTTTATTTGGTTT
>JAQTOT010000074.1 GCA_028713145.1 Methylococcales bacterium | reverse complement strand
GCAACTACGCGAATTGCGACATGGTTGGACATACGGGAAATTTAGAAGCCGCGATTGCCGCTGTTGAAGTGATTGACCAATCATTAAATTGCATTCTCAATGCGTTAATTTCTGTTGGTGGTCGAATGCTCGTCACAGCCGACCACGGCAACATTGAACAAATGGCAGATGAACAAACCCATCAAGCTCACACCGCACATACAACAAATGTTGTGCCACTCGTTTATGTTGAAGGGAACGGAACGCTCGCAGAAGGCGGAAATTTAGCGGACATTGCACCAACGATGTTGGCGATTTTAGGACTTTCGCAACCTATCGAAATGAACGGAAAATCGTTGTTGCGATAAATCTTAAAAACGTAGGGGCGAATAACATTCGCCCCCACAAAATCATAATCACGACGCAACAATATGAATGTCACGTTGTGGAAAAGGAATGCTGATTTTATTTTCGCGCAACACTTGCTCTAAACGTATATTTAAATCGTGTGTGACAGGCAAGCGATGAGCCGTTTCACTGACAAAAAAACGAATCGAAAACTTTAACGCACTGTCACCAAATTCCATAAAAAACACATTGGGTTCAGGGTCTCTCAAAATTAACGGTGTTTCTTTCACGGTTTGTAAAATTAAATCGTGCGCGAACTTCACGTCAGAGTCGTAAGCAATACCGAGTAAAATCACAACTCGCGTCGTTGAATCGCTGAGTGTCCAATTTGTTAAGCGGCTGGTAATAAAGGTTTTGTTGGGGACAATGACTTCGTATTGATCCCAATCGATAAGTGTTGTCGCTCGCATTTGGATTCTGCAAACACGCCCTGTTACGTCACCAATTGTAACAATATCGCCCACGCGAATCGGACGTTCAAATAACAAAATAATCCCTGAAACCAAATTCGCAAAAATCTCTTGCAAACCAAAACCAAGTCCCACGCCTAATGCAGCAACGAGAAACTGAACTTGCGACCAAGAGCCACCAAGTTCGTTTGAAATAACAATAAACGTGAACGTGATTAAAAAGTATTTTGTCAGTTGATTAAACGCATAGCGGCTGCCTGCGTCAACGTCCCAACGTTGAAAGATAAATAATTCCAGTAATCCCGAAAAATTGCGTACCGTAATGATTGCTAAAAATAAGTAAATCCCTGACAAGAATAGGTTTGCGAGTGTAATCGGTTCAAGTGATTCTTGATTTTCAACAACAACTTTGTGTTGCCATAGCACGACTTTGTCTAAAAAAGAAAACGCAGGCAAAATATTTTTCCAAATCAACCAGCAACCTAAAATCACACTAATTGTGAGCGCAACGTGCAGTAGTTTTCGTGTTTGGGCGTTAATTTTGGGCAAATCTAACGTTTCATCTTCAAAAGCGGCATTTTTTTCATCTGTTTCAAGTGCGGTTTTAACCGCTAATTTTCGATTAGTAAGCGTTAACCAACGCAATAAAATTTCATGCAGCAAAATCGCCGCGATAAATAACCGCAACGTCGCAATTAACTTTTCTTGTAATTCCAGCGCACTTAAATAATAACTCGTAACGGCAAAGCCCATAATCACTAACGGTACGGCAATAATTAGCGCGTAAATGATATAACGCCAAAATGCACTGAATTTTTCTGGTAAATTTAAACCGCGCGTTGGATGTAAAACTCGTGTGAAAAAAATGGTCATTGAACACAGTAGCGTAATTAAGGCTAATCGACCCAACGAATCACTGTATTCCGAAAATTTCGATGTGCTGGTGAGGTGAATAAAAAACATGGCGGGAACAATCACAAAACGCAACCACGACAACTGATCGTGCAACAAAATCACCGTGCTTTTTTGCCATTGAAAATGTCGCCTTGCAATGCCTTCTTTTGAAAACATGGCATAACAAAATTGCAACATAAACGCGGAAATAGCTGCTTTTGTTAAGCCGATACCAAAAGACATTGTGAAATCAAAAACACTGCGACTTAGAAAACTACCCAATAAAAACAAGGCACTTGGCATAACGAGCGTCACTAAAATCCGATTTAGTAATACGCGCAAAGTGAAATAAAAATGGTCGGTGTGCCAATTACGCAATTCGGTTTCATTGAGCTGCAGATTTTGTTGCGACCAATTACGCGCTCGAATTAACAATAACCAAAAACCGATTGCCATAATCACGCGCAAACTGTTTTGGGTGAAAATACTGATGATTTCGTGCAACAGTTCAGACCAATTTGACGGCGAAAATAACCATTGCAACGAATGATACAAGCCCGAAAAAATGCTGAAATTAACTGGCTCAGAACTGGGTACCCATAGCAATCGCTCGTCTAAATAGGTGGCGAATTTTTCTGCCTGTGTGAGCATTTGTTGCCGTGCAAAATCCAAATCACCAAGTGTTCTTAAATAAGTGCTATCGGCTTGTGCAAGTTTATTTAATAACTCTTTTTGATTATTTAACAGCACGCGCAACTGCGCTTGAATCATCATTCGTTCTTCAAAAGGCAATAGCGGTTCAACTTGCGACACCATCATTTGTTTCAGCGCATCGTCTAAATTGAGCAATTCTTTTTGTTTTGCTTCAACTTTGAACTGCTCCAAACTAGTTAATGCCGTTTCATTTTGTAATTTTTTTGATTCAGTGGTGACTTCGTTTTGAGACGCTAAACTGCGACGTTGTTCACGCAAAATTTTTCCTAAAGCAGGGCTTAATTCTGCGAGACTGATTTTTTTATCTGCACTTTTAAAATCGTTTTCAATGCTTGTGGTTTTGAGTTCGACGAATGTTTTTTGTTCACTGAGTTGTTCTATTTTGGTCGTAACGGCTTGTAAATCTCGACTATATTGAATGTTTTCATGAGTATGCTGTTGAATTAGCGGATGTTTGCCTTCTAATTCTTTTTCAGTTTGACTGAGCGCATCCTCCATTTTTTTTGCTTCTTGTGAACGCAAATCAAAAGCTAAATTTTCAATTGTTGTGACAATGGGGGTAAGGGAATTTTTTTGAATATCAAATAATTGCAACTGTGTTTTTAATAATTCCACACGCGCAGGCTGGCTGATTGCTTCGGCATCTAAGCGTTTTAATTCGGTGGTCAGCGTTTCAATCAAAGTTTTGTAATAAATCTGACGTGCTTCGTATTCGAGCTTGGAATCTGTCGGTGCGGCAGGTAATTCGAGTTTTTTGCGTGTGGCTTCGATGGTTTGTTGGGTTTCAACCGTTTCTTCACGAATCAGTATCGGGCGATTATTTTGCAGGGTTAAGTCCGCTTCAACTTTTTTAAGTTGTTCATCAAGTTGGCTGACTTTGCCTTTTTCGATAATTAAACGTTGTTCTAATTCTTCGACAGGAATTTGGCTAAAGTTTTCGGCTTTTTGCTTACTTTGTTTGGCGAGAGTTTGTTCTATTTCTTTTTCTAGTTTTTTGGTTTGAATGGGGGCTTGATGCAATGCGGCGGTGAATGCCGCAATTTGCGTGATGGCTTGCGTTTTACTCGTTAAATTATCTTGCGCGGCTTGGTATTGTTTCAGTACAGCGTTTTTGGTCGCTTCTTCTAAACCTTGCCGCGCATTCAGTGCATCCGTTTTGCTTTGAATAAATTCGCTCGTGAGCGTTTCAATTTGCGTTGTGGTGGTTGCAAAACTACACGTTGAAACTAAAAATAAAATGAAGAATTTGAGCAAAAGTTGATTCATAAAGCTGTTATTTTGAAAATGAAATAAATTGTCGATAGGGTGAACCAGAACGCCACGTCAAGCCTTCGCTGTAATAGTGTATTAGCGCGAAATAACCCAAAACACCTAACGTAATGACTTTGTGAATGGCAACACCAAAAATCGCTTGAGTGAGCCATTCAACTGCTGCATCGCCATAAGCCTGCAACAAAAAGGCCAGTGCAAATGATAAAACAGGCAACACTAAAAATATCGAAATGGATGCGCGTTTTGACCAACGATACAGCATGTTTTGTGGCACTTGAGAATGTTTATTAAAATCGTGGGTAACATAGAAAATATAAGCGGTTGCATCATGGACAAGGCGCGGAATTAAAATGGCGAAAAAATAATACTCTTGAACATAAAAATAAAAACTACTCACCACTAAAAAAACGTTTGCCCACAAAAAGGTTTTGCCAAACACATTTGGCGCGAAACGCTGCGAATAAAAAGCGACTAAAACTAAAATCGTCGTCAAAAACCCCGCGCCATTTTTTAACCAAAATAGCGTTTGTTCATCTAATCGGGCGTGTAAAAAAATCCCGATGTAAATCAAAAGTCCCGCACAAACACTGAGCCACAATAAACTTTGATACGCCCAGTTAGGTAATTGACACACGCCACGCACTACGCCATGTTGTTGCTTTAAAACGTGAAAAACTGTCCATGCCGCTACGGCGACATAAAAAACGTAATACGGAATAAATAAACTGCCAATACCAAAAACGACCGCAATCGCAAGCGTCATAAGTAGCAAATTACGTTTATAAAATTGAACATACTCGCCATTACTTAGCAACAAAATCGAGCTTGCTAGAATGTGCGGCGTACCAAATAAGATTTGAAATAATAAAAAATGCGTGGGTTTAGTTGGTAAATTTTCGCGTAAATAGCTTTGCCAAAAAAGGTGATCGAATCCGTAAAACAGCAAACAAAGTGGAATGATTAAATACAAACTAAGCAGAATGCGAAAAGAAACGTGTAAATGATGAGAAGTTGACGAAGTGGACATGATTGAATCCTAAAAAACGTCCAAAAGAGCGCACAAAACGAAAGCTGTGCGATTTTATGATTACAATTTACTGATGAGCAAATCGTGCATTTTTTTCATGAGCAAATGATTTTTCACTCGCGCCATCAAAATTGCGGGATAAATCGGTTTGATAATGTAATCTGCCGCGCCAACACCTAAACCTCGCGCTTCATCTTCCACTTCGTTTTTAGCCGTTAGAAAAATGACAGGAATTACTTCGGTTTCAGGATTCTTTTTTAACTCTTTCCATACCTCATAGCCATTGATGTCTGGCAGCATAATATCGAGTAAGACTAAATCAGGTGGCGTATTCGATTGTGCGATTTTAAGAGCCATTTCACCATTTGTTGCCACTTTGATAGCAAATTCTTTTTTGAGTAATTCGCCAATGATTTTAAGTGTTTCCACCGAATCATCGACAACAAGGATGCTCGAATTTTCTAGCAGATGGTGCATTTTTGTAATCATAGACTTCCGCTCTTTTGTAAAAAAATAAAAAGAGACGCGAAATACTTCACGCCTCTTGAATGAAGATTTAATCTTCCCAAGTGCGCCCGTCGCGTGCGAGCAGCGCATCAGCGGCATTAGGTCCCCACGTTCCCGCTGCGTAAGGTTTTGGCGCATCGCTCAAATTTCCCCACGCGCGTTGAATCGAATCGACCCATGTCCATGCGGCTTCGGTTTCTTCACGACTGATAAATAACGTGTTATTACCACGCATCGCTTCAAGTAATAAACGTTCATAACCGCCCGAAACGTGTTTTTTCATTTGGCTTAAAAAACTCAAATCGAGTTTATTCTTTTGCAAACGAATTGAACCGTCGATACCAGGAATTTTATTTAACACTTCGATTTCCACGCCTTCTTTTGGCTGCAAATGAATAATCAATTTATTGGGTGGTAAGTCGTAAAAACTGTCTTTGAAAATGTTGTGCGGCTGTTGTTTGAAATAAACGACGATTTCTGTACGTTTTGAATTCATACGTTTGCCAGTTCTCATATAAAACGGTACGCCTGCCCAACGCCAGTTATCAATATCAACACGCATTGCCACGAATGTTTCGGCTTCACTTTCGGTATTTGCGCCCACTTCTTCTAAATAACCAGGGACTTCCTTACCTTTCAAATACCCTTTTGTGTATTGTCCACGCACGGTGCGTTTGCCAACGTTATAATCTGCAATTGGACGCAACGCTTTCAATACTTTAATTTTTTCAGCATGAATACTTGCCGCTTCTAAATTAACAGGGGGTTCCATCGCAATGAAAGTCAAAATTTGCAATAAATGATTTTGCAACATGTCGCGCAATTGCCCTGAATTATCAAAATAGTCCCAACGTCCTTCAATTCCCACGTCTTCGGCAACGGTGATTTGAACGTGGTCAATTGAGCTATGACTCCAATTTGTGGTGAAAATGGAATTTGCAAAACGCAACGCCAATAAATTCAAGACGGTTTCTTTACCTAGGTAATGGTCAATACGATAAATTTGCTCTTCATGGAAAACCGCTTGCATCGTGTCGTTAATTTCTTTTGATGATTCCAAGCTGTAACCGATCGGTTTTTCAATCACGATACGCGAATCTTTTGAAACCAGTTTTGCTTTTTGCAAGCCTGTACAAATACTAGCGAACAAGAACGGCGGAATGGCTAAATAATTCACGGTGGTGCGCGTTTTTTGATCGAGTTTTGCTGCCAATTTTTTGAATTCAGCTGCATCGCTAATGTCGAGTTGCAAGTAATCAAATCGTGCTGAAAAACGTTCCCACGCTTCTTCTACAATTGTACAAGGCAAAAATTCTTCTAAACTTTTTCGCACAACGTCGATTAAACCGTCTCGTGTTTTCTCGACGCGATCAACGGCTAAAATGCGCGTTTGCGGTTCAAGAAAATTAGCTTTGTCGAGTTGATACAAAGACATCATCAATTTGCGACGTGATAAATCGCCGAGTGCGCCATAAATGACTAAGTCGCAAGGTTTGTATTTTTTTTCGTTCATAATTTTTTATGTTTTGTGAAGTGAAAGAAAAGAAAGGTGCTTTTTGCACGAATATCGAAATACTGCGAGCATTATCGCAGAATTTGGGGTTTGTGTTTAGACGCGATTTCTGTAGGGGCAGTGCCTTGTGCCTGCCCCTTACAAATCAAAAATTATCAGGCGTGAAATCGTCTGAATCGGAATTACCAAAGTCTGGAACAAAATAGCCAGGTGTTTCATCGTCAGGAGCGCAATCACTTAAATGTGGCTCAGAGCCTGAAATATAAGGATAACTACGCGAATCACCGCAACTGCTCGCCATTTTAATGTTATCGGGTGGAATTAAATTCACAGGTTGCGTTGAAATTTGTTTCATTACCGAAATCCAAACGGGTAATGCGCCTGTTGCTCCCGTTAATCCCATGGGTTTGTTGTCATCACGTCCTACCCAAACAACCGATAAATAATCCCCTGAGTAACCCGCAAACCAACTGTCTTTGGCATCATTTGTCGTTCCCGTTTTGCCAACCAAACCAAAACTTTTCGGAAATACATCGTAAGCGGCGTGACCTGTACCGCTCGTCATGACTTCTTGCAACATCGTGTTCACAATATACGTTGCAGAAGGGTCTAGTGTTTGTTTTACGATAAACGGATAACTTTGTAATCGTTCACCTTTTGCTGAAACAACGGCGCGAATCGCTTTTAAACGACTTAAAAAACCATCGCCAGCAAGTGTTTGATACATTTGTGTCACGTCCAGTGGCGTAAGCTGTGCCGAGCCAAGTAAAAAGGAGGGGAAAGAATCAACTTCCCGATTTACGCCCATATTTCTCAACGTTTCAATCACGTTATTTACGCCAACATCCATACCAATTCGCACGGTGGCTAAATTGTACGAATGCGCTAAGGCTTGATGCAAACTGACATTGCCGTGTTCTTTGTGATCATAATTTTTGGGAATCCACGCTTCGCTGCCTTTATTTGGCACCACAATTTCGCTGTCACTGACTGACGTGGTAATGGTGTATTTTTTCGGATTATTTAACGCAGTCAAATAAATCACAGGTTTAATCAGCGAACCAATTGGACGCACTGCATCTAATGCACGATTAAAACCTGATGAAACCACTTCGCGACCACTCGTCAATGCGGCAATTTCTCCACTGTCACGACGGGTGATAACTGCTGCAGTTTCTAAATTCCCCGATGATTTTGGGGCTTTATCAAGTTTTGCCAGCTGCGTTTTTACTGTTTGCTCCAGCGTATCTTGAATGCGTGTATCGAGCGTTGTGAAAATACTCAACCCTTCAGAAGTCAAATCTTCTTCGCGGTATTCTTGGCGCAATTGCCGTTTCACTAAATCCATAAAATACGGATACGCATTTGACGAGCGATTTGCATTGACAATGACACCCAATGGTTTTGCTTTCGCATCAGCGGCTTGTTTTTCGGTAATCGCCTGTGAATTTACCATTTCATCTAAAATCAAATTCCGTCGTTGCAACGCACGTTCAGAAGCGCGACGTGGGTCATAATACGAAGGTCCTCGTACCAGTGCAACCAGTGAAACGACTTGCTGCAAAGGTAAATCTTTAAGTGTGCTGTTGAAATAAAATTCACTCGCCAGCCCAAAACCATGCACGGCGTTACTGCCGTTTTGACCTAAATAAATTTCGTTCAAATAGGCTTCTAAAATTTCATCTTTGCTGTAGCGATATTCCAAAATCAGAGCCATAAACGCTTCGTTGATTTTGCGCGTCAGACTGCGCTCTGAGCTGAGATAAAAGTTTTTCACTAATTGTTGCGTAATCGTGCTGCCACCTTGAACCATCCCGCCTGCTTTTAAATTTGCCAACATTGCCCGTGCAATGCCTCGTATCGACAAGCCGAAATGATGATAAAAATCACGATCTTCCGATGCAAGTAAGGCGTTAATCAACGCGGGTGGCGCGTCTTTGAGTTGAATTAACACACGATCTTCTTTGATTTTTGGATACAACGTGCCAATTTGTGGTGGATCTAAACGTAATACGGCAACCGCTTCACCTTGTTTGCCTAAATCTGTAATACTTTCAACCGTCGAATCTACAAAATTTAAACGAATTAAACCGCTTTCTTGTGGTGCATCCCAAAAATTGAATGGGCGCGTTTTAACGGTAATTTGTGAACCTTTTTTTAAATACGTTCCTTCGGAAGTCAAATTTGCATCGACGCGATAATGTAGCGTTTTTAATTGCGTTTCAAATTGCGCTGCACTCATGTTGTAACCCGCGTAAAGCTCAAGCGGACTTGCATAAACTCGCGCGGGAATTGCCCAGCGTTTACCTTCAAATTGTTTGCGGACGTTGTAATCTAAATAGCCTAAATAGCTAAACAAGAAAAAACCGCCCACGCCCAGCATAATTAAAAATAAACTGCTGAAAATGGGAAAACCTGATTTTTTCTTTTTGCGTTGTCTAGGGGAAGGTGTATCGCCGTAGCGTGAACTGGTGCGTCTTTTTCTGTCTGCCATGAATTTTGAGTTATTGATGAAACCTTATGTTAGCCGCATTTTAAGCGACCAGCGCGTTCGTTACAAAGATTTAAAGTCTGTCGTTTAGTTAGAATGTCACGATAAAAGTAGGTTAAAATGCTGCTTAAAAGCATTTTTGCATTCATCTTCATTCGAATCTTTCAGATTAAAATCACCTATGCAGCGTCGTTTATATTTCCTTTTATTATCCTCTTTATCGTATGCCAGCCAGTCTGTTGCAAATTCTGCCGCGTGGAATTGTGAACAAAGTAAGGATGGCAAAGAATGGGTTTGTAGCGGCGACGCAAAACCTGTAGACGCTACTCCACCCGCAGCAAAAATCGAACCACCTGTTGTTATATCTGCGCCTGTTTCTGTCGAAGAAAAAACCAATGAAATAAATCAGCCCGTTGAAAAGTCTGTTGATAAATCAGCAATAATTCCTGAGGCGATTATCGTCACGCCAGCAAAAGTCGAAAAAGAAAAAAGGGTTGTTGAGGAAGTTGAAACTACACGAGTTGTTCCTGCTCAAACACAAACAACGTCAGGCGAATGGAAATGTGGAGCAGGGCAGGGCAGTGAATGGAATTGTCAGCAAACAAAAGTAACTGCGAATGCTGAAAACAGCGAAACCGTTGCGCCAGTTAAGAATGTGGCTAATAAATCTTCAAAATCATGGAATTTAGGCATCGTTTCACCTGCTTTTGATGGCACGCAAGAACGTACTTTTGATATTTTGAAATCGCAATTAAAAGTCGATCCGTGGCAGCATTGCACAAATCCGAATGCCCCAAAACCTGTCTTTACCTCTAGCAAAAGTTCAAGAAATCGCGTACCTGTTGACGTGCAATCCAATTATTCAGAAATTTTTGAAAACGAAATCAGTAGTTATTTTGGCAATGTACAAATTAAGCGTGGCGATCAACAGTTATTTTCAAACGCGGCAAATTACGACAGCGTGACGGAAAAATTAGCTGTCGAAGGGGATGTGTATTACAGCGACGACGATATGGCTGTTCACACTGATGCAGCGACGTTCGATTTAACAAGCGATCAAGCTAAATTGCGTGACGTACTTTTTATTGCCCCCACAGCTCCTTTGCGTGGACATGCAGGCGCGGTTTATCGTGAAAGTAAAACGGTTTCGCATTATCAAGATGTGGCATACACCAGTTGCCCCACAGGAAATCAAGATTGGGTTGTTCATGCGGGAGACTTGAAAATTGACCGCGAAGAAGGCACAGGCACCGCGCATAATGCGTGGTTAGAATTTAAAGGTACCCCCGTTTTTTATTCCCCTTATTTGGAATTTCCAACCGATTCACGTCGTAAATCAGGTTTTCTTGCGCCGTCATTTGGTAATACGCAGCGAGCAGGTTTTGGTTTTAGTTTGCCCTATTATTGGAATATCGCACCAGATTTAGACGCAACATTTAGACCTCGTTATTTAACGAAACGCGGCATTTTACTTGTGGGGGAATTCCGTTATTTGACCGAAGATTCTTATGGCGAAACCAAAATTGAAGTGATGCCAACGGATTATAAACAAAACGATAGAGCGCGTTATTTTGGTTCATTCAAAGATACCACTCGTTTAAGTGAGCGTATTCAAGCAAATGTCGATTTGAACTTTGTGTCGGATAAAAATTATTTTGCTGAATTGGGAAGTGCGCTGAGTTTACCAAATTTCAGTTATTTAAAAAGTCAGGCTGATGTTGGTTATTACGGCGATAAAATTACAGCGGTTGGGCGAGTTGAAAATTATCAATCGATTGATAAATTTTTGACGGGCGAAAAGTTACCGTATCGCAAATTGCCACAAATTAACGTGAATTTAAAACACAGTTTTGAGCAACTGCCCGTTCCAGTGAATGTAGCGATGGATAATGAGTTTGTTTATTTTCAACATACGACGCTACAAAATGGACAACGTAGTAATTTAAAACCATCAATTAGCGTACCGTTACAAACCGAAAGTGCATACCTCACGCCAAAAATTGCGTTGCAATATACGAATTATTTTTTAAGTCGTCCGCTAGATCCGAACTATTCAAAACAAATTTCGCGGACGTTGCCGATTTTTTCAACTGATAGTGGTATGACATTTGAGCGTGATTTGAATTTAGGAGGCAAAGCATTTTCAAATACCTTGGAACCACGGTTGTATTACTTATATATACCGCGCAAAAATCAAGACGATATTCAAATTTTCGACACAGCTGTTTATGACACTTGGTTTAACACGCTGTTTAGAGAAAATCGTTTCAGCGGTATTGATAGAATGCAAGATGCAAATCAGCTGACAGCGGCGGTTACTTCACGCCTGATTGATCCGCAAACAGGTGAAGAACGAGCGAAATTTAGTTTGGGAAATACGTTTTATTTTCAAGACAGAGAAGTCACGATGCCTGTCATCGATCCTCGAACAGGTGAATATCTCACCACGGCAACTGGCATCAGTAAAATGCCTGTTGAAAAAAGTCGTTTTTCGAACATTATTGCAGAGGTGTCTTCGCGCATGAATAAACACGTTGCTATTGATTCTGGGGTGCAATGGAATCCAAATGAATCAGAAATTAGTCGCGGCAAAGCGATGTTTCATTTAACAGGGCAACCGAATGAAATTTTAAATTTAGGTTATCGTTATCGCAAAGACACGACTGCCGATGCGTTGACTGGTTTGAATTTGCAAAGTGTAAAAACAGGAATTTCGCAAACAGACGTGTCGTTTCACTATCCAATTTATGACAATTGGTCAGCGATTGGGCGTTGGCAATACTCATTACTTTACAATTCAACGCAAGAAAGTTTCTTTGGGGTTGAAAAAGAAAATTGTTGCTGGCGATTCCGTGTTGTTGGGCGACGTTATGTTAATAACTTGAATGTATTTAGTGATGCTGATGTGCAGGGCGAAAGTCAAACAGGGGTGTTTTTCCAAGTTGAACTTAAAGGTTTAACAGGCGTGGGTGAGAATTTAGATACGTTCTTAGAACAAAACATCTATGGTTTTCGTTCAAAGTGATGTGTTTTTACAATAAATGCAGAAAATTTTTTGCTATGAGTTTAAATCTAAAAACCAAGTAAGATATTTGATTTTTAAATAAAAAGTTAATTTTGAATTCGATTCTGCGGAGAAAGGTTATCGGCAAAAATAAAAAAAGTTTAAATTTATGTTTGACAACGTTCAAAAAGCCTGTAGAATACTCGGAATCAGCTGCAGCGACGCAGCAAAAACAAAAAAGCTCTTTAAAAACTTAAATCAAAATAATTTGTGTGGGTGCTTGTGAAGTTATCGAGTGATAAACAAGATAATCGATTAAGAAACTACACGGCAATTTTTAAATTGTCAGTTAATTCTAGTCGAGCCAAAATTGGCAGCTCATTTTAGAGTTGCAAAAACTGATTTAAACTGAAGAGTTTGATCATGGCTCAGATTGAACGCTGGCGGTATGCTTAACACATGCAAGTCGAACGATGAGAAAGAGCTTGCTCTTTCGATTAGTGG
>JAQTOT010000226.1 GCA_028713145.1 Methylococcales bacterium | reverse complement strand
GATTATTTAGGTAAGAACGACGGTAAAATCATAAAAATTGAAAAGAATAGAATTGAACTCATCGAAATTGTCCCAAGTAAACCAGGACGTTTTATTGAACAAACTGCAACGTTAGTTCTCAACGAATAATTCAAACGACTCATGAAATCTATGTTAAAAAAACGCTTGCATTTGAAATGGTTGATTGTTTTTGGGATGTTGTACGTTTTATCTACGTTCAATTACGCCGCTGAACCGTTGACATTGTCGGCAATTAACTTCACGTCACAATCAAGTGAGCGGTTAGAAATTCAAATCGATTTATCAAACACTGCCATCGCGCCAAAAGTATTTAAAACCGACAATCCTGCGCGAATTGTGTTGGACTTTGTCGGGGTAAAAAATGGGTTAACACGCAAAATTTACTACATCAACCAAGGTGCGGTGTTAAATGCTTATGTTGTTGAAGCAGATGGAAGAGTGCGCGTTGTTTTAAATTTGCTCGAAGTGATGCCTTACGAAATTAAAACTGACAAAAATAAAGTTTTTTTGACGTTAACTCCCGCAGCGGCAACAAGAAATGTTGCGCCAAGTGCCGCCAAACAACCAATGAAAATTAGCTCGCCTGCAAAGGAAAAAGCAACGAATGCGGTCGTTGCCGCACACATTCCAGAACAAACAATCAGCGGTTTTGATTTTAAACGTGGTGACAAAGGTGAAGGTCGTATTTTAGTGTCACTAGCGAATAAAAATACCGTGGTAAATTCCAAAAAAGAAAATGGCAAAGTTGTCATCAATTTTTTAAACACTCAATTACCCGAAGGTCTTGCAAAACGATTAGACGTTTCTGAATTTGCAACACCTGTGAAATTTATCGATACCGTTGCAGCAAAACAAGAAACGACGCTGACAATTACAACGGTGAATGATCTTTATGATTATTCTGTGTTTCAAACAGACGGTATGCTGACCGTTGAATTTCGTCCGTTAAGCGATGCAGAAAAAGAAAAACAAGAAAAAAGCCGTGTGAAATATACGGGCGATAGATTGTCACTGAACTTTCAAGACATTGAAATTCGCAGCATCATTGCTATTTTGGCAGAATTTACAGGGCAAAATATGGTCGCAGGCGAAGACGTGAGCGGTAATATCACCTTAAAACTTGACGATGTGCCGTGGGATGAAGCTCTCGATTTTATTATGATGACCAAAGAACTTGGGAAATATCAAACGGGAAATGTGATTTTGATTTCACCGCTCGATAAAATTAAAGACTACAAAGAAAAACAACAAAAAATGGAAGAAGTTGTTGAAAAGTCTGATTCGCTAATAACCGAATACATTAAAATCAATTTTGCCAAAGCAGAAAGTTTTAAAAGTTTGCTTAATGGCATGGATACGGGCGCATTTGGGACTTGTGGAGCGAGCAATGAAGCGAATAGCAGCAACATGAGTGTGAGTCCAAGCGGTACTTCTGCTGTGAACGCTCAAGAGCAAGCGTTACAGTCATCCACAGGTGGAATGAGTCGAATGATTCCATCTCAACAAAGTATGCTTGGTGGACAAAATCAAATCGCTTCGGGCATCAATCCCGAAGAAAATCGTTTATTATCAACACGCGGTTCTGCGATTGTTGATTCGCGTACTAATACGTTAATTATTAAAGACACGGCAAAAAAAATCGAAGATGTGAAACACTTGATTCACAAACTCGATGTCCCCGTTCAACAAGTGATGATTGAATCACGCATCGTGATTGCCGACGACAGCTTTGCAAAGAATTTGGGCGTAAAATTTGGTGCCGCAAAACAAGGAGCGATGAATTCAAGAACGGGTTATGCCGTTGGTGGCACAGGCACGAAAGGCTCGATGAATTCAACCGATGGTTCATTAGGAACTGTTAATGATTCGCTGGTGGATTTGGGCGTAAATCAAATTGCACCAGGCACGCCTTATGGCGCACTCGGCATGACGCTCGCAAGAGGCGCAGATTATGTTTTAAATTTAGAAGTGCAAGCCTTGCAAACCGATGGACGCGGTGAAAGTATTTCTAATCCGCGCGTGATGACCATGAATCGTTGTACGGCGCATATTGTTCAAGGTGTACAAGTGCCTTATGTAACGCTGCCAACCACGGTTGCTGCTGGCAGTTCATCAACAACCGTTCCAACGGTGACATTTAAAGACGCAACATTGGCGTTGAACGTGACACCGCAAATCACACCCAGTGGCTCGGTTTTAATGAACTTGGTTATCAAAAAGGACAATGTGAATGAAGCGGCAAGTATCGGTTTGAACGGCAACAAAGTGCTTGATAAACGTGAAATTCAAACATCCGTTTTAGTCGAAGACGGCGAAACCATTGTGCTAGGTGGTGTGTATGAAGACAATGATTCATTTACAAAAAACAAAGTACCATTTTTTGCTGATTTGCCTTTAGTTGGCGATTTATTTAGCAATAGTGCAAACAAAAATACCAAAAAAGAACTGTTAATTTTCGTTACGCCCAAAATTATTAAAGATAATCAGCCCGCGCAATAAAACGATTAACAATCTGAAACTTAACATAAAACAAAAGATTAGGAAGCATGAAACAATCAGAAAACATTTATTTAGTCGGTTTGATGGGCGCAGGAAAAACAACCGTCGGCAGGCAACTCGCCCGTTTATTGCAATTGCCGTTTTACGACAGTGATAAAGCTATCGAAGAACGCACAGGCGTTGATATTCCAACCATTTTTGAATTTGAAGGCGAGGAAGGTTTTCGTAATCGTGAGCAAAAAATGATTGCTCAATTAACCGAACTCAAAGGCGTGGTTTTAGCGACAGGTGGCGGTGCAGTTTTGCGTGAAGAAAATCGCGATTTACTCACAAAAAATGGTTTTGTGGTCTATTTGCACTGTGACGTAAATAAATTACTCGAACGTACACGCCGCGATTCAAATCGTCCTCTGCTTGATACAGCAGACCCGAAAGCACGTTTAGAAACATTGTTTGAAATTCGCCAACCGTTGTATGCTGCGAGTGCTGATTTAACCGTTGATACAGGCGTAATGCAAAGCAAAGAAGCCGTTGCTTACATTTTAGAATGCTATCAAGAAGCCCAAAATTAAACTGAACATGAAAACGTTAAATGTTGAATTAAACGAGCGTCGTTATCCAATTTATATT
>JAQTOT010000073.1 GCA_028713145.1 Methylococcales bacterium | reverse complement strand
CAAAAAATGTGTGTTCGCGCGAATAAGTGTAGTCAATGATTTGGTCAGGAATGGCGAGCGATGCGGGTGTCATTTCAGATGTAATACCACCTACAGCGGCGACCGCAATAATGTTTTTTACACCCAAATGCTGCAACGCCCAAATGTTGGCGCGATAGTTAATTTTGTGTGGGGGAATCGCGTGCGGATTGCCGTGACGTGCTAAAAAAACGACCTCTTTGTTTTGAATTGTACCGATGACAAATTCTGCAGAGGGATTGCCATAAGGTGTGTTGACAGCTTCACGGCGTGGATTTTCTAAAGCGGTGAGTTGGCTTAAACCTGTGCCGCCGATGATTGCTAATGTGGTCATGATTTTTCTCGTTGAAATTTATAAAAGTATTGTTTTTGTGTAGATATTTTTGCCTATCGATAAATCCATAAGCGTGTCGCCGCCTGCTTTTTTACAACCAATTTTCAGTGCGTAAATTTTCAACTCGATTAAATTCACGCAAATTATTTGAAACCAAAATACAGTTTTCACTTAACGCATGAGCGGCAATCCACAAATCGTTATTGCCAATTGGCTGACCCATTTTTTCAAGTTGGTTCCGAATAATGGCGTATTTTTCGGCTGTTTGCTGCGTTGGCATGATGACTGGAATATAACGCAACAATTGTTCTAATTTTTCTAAAGCGATTTCACGATGTTGGCTTTTTTCTGCCCCAAATCTCAACTCACCAAAAGTAATCATCGACATTCCAACATCGCCGATACTTAACTCTGAAAATCGTTGATAAACTTCGGGTGGACGTTTTTTGCTGATATAAATGCAAATGTTTGTATCGAGTAAATATCGTACTGTCACAACCATTCCTCTCGCTCTTGCGGCAAATCATCTTGGCGTTGCAACATAAAATCCTCTGGCATTTGTGTTAATAAATCAAACGCTCCTGCAAGACTTTCTTTTTTAGGTTTAGAGTCTTTTAATTTATTTAAAAACTCCAAAACTAAAACCACATTCACATCTTTTTCTGCCCATTCTTTTGGCAAACTAACAGATAACACACCATTTTCGTTAATGTGCGAATTGACTTGAAACGTTTGCATCATTTTTATCCTCCAAACATTTACGGTAAATGAGATATTTTAGGTTTTTCATCATGGCGGCTTTTTCTTCGTTGAATTTTGAGAAGTGGGTGATGTTATTTACTGCTGTAATTTTAGCTCAAGATTCTTACGTTGCTCATTATCTAATGGTTCAAAACTACCTAAATAAATGAATTGGCTGTCTGCAACCCATATAGAACCTAAACAACCATCAGGAAATATGTTGTACCAAAAAAATGCAGTTAGCCATGACACATGTTCGCTCCATGTATATCCATTTATTTTTTTATTGTCATACTTATCCAACCATACAGTTGATTCCCCTTTTCCAATAAAACCATCCCTGTCTTTATTAGGCATAATTAAAATATCTTCATTCACCGCAAAGTTAATTCTAAGTCCAGTAGAAAAAGAGTCTTTAAAGAATAAACTGGGAATGTCGCTGGGGACGACTTCACCAGCATCAACTAAACGACAACCAAATGATTTTGCGTAATACTTATACAAGTCTCTTTGCCCTTTTTCGAATTCTTCACCATAAACATCAAAAAAATCTATAAATCTCTTTTTTAAAATTGATGTTTCATTTGCATACATATAGCTTATGAATTTGTCATACGCTTTATCGAAAGGCTGCGTACTGGCACCATTACAAGCCTTACATAAACTTGTCTCGTATTTGATTTTATTAGAATCTGCGCCCTGAAGATTACTAATTTTTCCGTTTTTAACATGAACAGGGGCATTGCCACCGCTATAACTTCCTTTTCCAAAGGCTCGAGTTATATCTGACTTTTTAATTATATGTTCTCTGGAATCGGCTTTTCTGGTGTTACAAATCCAACAAGTCATAAATCTAATCGCGTTTAACTGTAACGTTAATAAAATGTGAAGAGCAGCGAGCCTTAAAAACTCTCTCGCTACTCATCAAAATGATAAACCCTTAAACCTCATTCTCAACCATTTTGGTACACACAAGCATCTAACAAACTAAGCACTTCATTTAAAATATCATCACTGGCTTTTTCAATAAATTTCACCTGACGACTTTTGTAATCGATGGATTTTACTTGTTCAACCATCACAAAACCCGTTAATGATGATTCGTCTGAAACTTTGACATGAAACGGAATGCCGCGATTTGTATTTGTAATCGGACACACGATTGTCATCCCCGTTGCCTGATTAAATAAACGATTGCTAATCACAAGCGCAGGTCTACGACCTTTTTGCTCGTGTCCTGATTGTGGGTCAAATGTTGCAATAATAAAATCACCTCTTTCGGGTGTATAAATCGACACTTACCAAACCTCTTTACCTTCTGGAACGCCCCAGTTTTCTTCTGCTACTTGGTAATTCTCTGGCATTTTGGCAACCAAATCTTTGATGTCATATTTACCGCGTATTTGGCGTGTTGGTTTTATGATGATTTTTCCATTTTCGACTGAAATATCAACGTCTTCACCAATTTTTATATGAGAATTTTCAAGCAAATGCGCGGGGATTTTAACGCCTTGGCTGCTTCCCCATTTTTGAACTTTGGCTAACATGACAACTCCGTGTTGATTTAAAAATTCGATGAGTGGCGATTTTATACCCGCCACTCATTAAAATAATAAAACCTTAAATCCGCGTGAAATCAAGTCATTTAATTGCTCAACATGGGCTGAAAAATCTTGATGTTTCGAGCGCAAGGCATACGACCAAATACAAGTATCAACTAACACTTTCAAGATTTACGTCCTGACTTGTAATCATAATCCGCATCGGGGTCTAACGTTCCAAACAACGTGGTTATTTTTTGTTGTTTGTGACGATTGATAAATTCTCGCAACGCGGTGACAACAATATCTTCTTTTGTTTCAAAATGCCCAATCGCTAGGGCTTCATTGATTAAGCTATCTTCAACAGCAATCATAATCGACATAAAAACTCCTAAAATTCAAATTAATTAGATAAAAACAAAACCGCCCATTTCTGCCATGAAATAAACGGCTAATCGTCAATCGTTGAGCCAAAACTTGCCACTTCGACGTTTAAACATTGTGAAACGTAATAATCGCCTTCGCGGTAAATGAGATATTTTAGGTTTTTCATCATGGCGGCTTTTTCTTCGTTGAATTTTTTGGAAGGACGTAATAGGTATGTTTTATTGCTGTATTGGATACCTATTATTCAATTCATCCGTATCTTGTATTCTTTTTGACAAATCTTTGCTGAATTCTTCCATTTCCTTAGGATTTTTAAATGCTTCGCGCCTTTCTATAGAATCCACTGACAATTTACATCCCATAAGACCACTTATTGAAGTGCTTATTATTGAATCACTTCTTAACGGATATGACTCAGCATTCACATTATCAACAGCAAGTAATACAACACTTCCGTTAATATCTCTACTTACAATTTCGTCAAACATTTTCACCATAAATCACCTTTCTTTGTTGTTTATGAATCATACAAACCTTGTACAACCTCTAAGTCCAATAATGGACATTAAAATATATATATCAGTGAGTAACGGACTAGTCACACCCTCCGTTACTCATCAAAATAATAAACCCTTAAACCTCGTGATAAATCGCCGCGCCTTCGTTTAAGAATTCTTGCGATTTTTCGTCCATGCCGAGCTTCAACGCTTCTTGTTCCGCAACACCTTTTGCATTCGCATAATCGCGCACGTCTTGGCTGATTTTCATCGAACAGAAATGCGGGCCACACATCGAACAGAAATGCGCGACTTTTGACGATTGTTTTGGCAAAGTTTCATCATGGAATTCACGCGCTTTTTCAGGGTCTAAACCGATGTTGAATTGGTCTTCCCAACGGAATTCAAAACGCGCTTTTGACATCGCATTATCCCGCGCTTGTGCGCCAGGATGCCCTTTGGCTAAATCTGCCGCGTGTGCCGCGATTTTGTAAGTCACAATGCCTTCGCGCACATCTTGTTTATTCGGCAACCCTAAATGTTCTTTTTGCGTGACATAACACAGCATCGCGCAACCATACCAACCGATATTTGCCGCGCCAATCGCAGAGGTAATGTGGTCATAACCTGGTGCAATATCGGTCGTGAGAGGCCCTAAAGTATAAAAAGGAGCTTCGCCACATTCTTCAAGTTGCTTGTCCATGTTGACTTTAATCATGTGCAACGGAACGTGTCCAGGGCCTTCAATCATGGTTTGGACATCGTGTTTCCACGCGATTTTGGTGAGTTCGCCGAGCGTTTCGAGTTCGCCAAATTGCGCTGCGTCATTCGCGTCATAAATTGAACCTGGACGCAGTCCGTCACCCAATGAAAACGCCACATCGTAGGCTTTCATGATTTCGCAGATTTCTTCAAAATGCGTGTACAAGAAACTTTCGGTGTGATGCGCGAGACACCATTTCGCCATAATCGAACCACCGCGCGACACAATGCCCGTCATACGTTTTGCGGTTAATGGAACGTGATGCAAACGCACACCTGCATGAATTGTAAAATAATCCACGCCTTGTTCGGCTTGTTCAATCAGCGTGTCGCGGAAAATTTCCCACGTTAAATCTTCAGCTTTGCCGTCCACTTTTTCGAGAGCTTGATAAATCGGCACCGTGCCAATCGGCACAGGCGAATTACGCAAAATCCATTCACGCGTTTCGTGGATATTTTTGCCCGTTGATAAATCCATAATGGTGTCGCCGCCCCAACGAATGCCCCAGAGCATTTTTTCGACTTCTTCTTCAATCGACGACGTGACCGCAGAATTACCCAAATTACCGTTGATTTTCACTAGAAAATTACGCCCGATAATCATCGGTTCAAGCTCAGGGTGATTGATGTTGCACGGAATAATCGCACGACCACGCGCCACTTCGTCACGCACAAATTCAGGCGTAATCACGTCAGGAATCGATGCACCAAACGAATCACCTTTGTGTTGGTCTTTCCATAATTCACGCATTTCTTCCATTTTTTGATTTTCGCGGATGGCGATAAATTCCATTTCAGGCGTGATGATGCCTTGACGTGCGTAGTGCATTTGCGAAACGTTTTTACCCGCTTTGGCACGACGTGGTTTGCGAACCAGTTCAAAACGTAATTCGTCTAAACTTTTGTCGGCTAAACGTTCTTTGCCATAGTCTGAACTCGGTTCAGGTAATTCTTCGGTGTCGTCACGTTCTTCAATCCATTTTGCACGCAAAGCGGTTAAGCCTTTTTTCAAATCCACTTCGACATTCGGGTCGGTATAAACGCCTGACGTGTCATAAACATAAAGTGGTTGATTTTTTTCTGTGCCGAAATGGGCTGGCGTGTCAGAAAGCGTAATTTTACGCATTGGTACTTGAATATCAGGGCGTGAGCCTTGAACGTAAATTTTTTCTGATGCGGGATACGAATCGATTTTGATATTGCTTGCGCTCATTTTTTTCTCTTTTAAAAATTACAAAAAAGCGCAGGGAAGTTTTTTTGAGGCTTTCCTACGCTGGGATTAACCAGATTCAGGTGATAAGGGTTTAATCTCAGCCTTGAAAACAAAGCACCCCTAGCCGTTATGGATGGCGGTAAATTAAAGGATAAGTAGCGTAATTGCAAACAGGCTTTTAGAGCGGCAACAAAATGTAGGGGCGAATCATATTCGCCCTCAATAAACGAAAGTTTTAAATATCTATGTCGCGTGTATGCTGGGCGAATATGATTCGCCCCTACAATCTTTTTTAAAACGCTTTTCGGTACAAACGCATGAATGCACAAAAACTAAAACCCTCACATTTGCAAACAGGTGAAAATGCCGAGCAACAAGCCTGTGATTTTCTGATTTCACAAGGTTTAACGCTGATTGAGCGTAATTTTCGCTGTTATTACGGTGAACTCGATTTGATTATGCAAGACGGTAAAACGCGCGTGATTGTTGAAGTGCGTTATCGTAAAAATGCCAAATTCGGTAGCGCGTTAGAAAGTGTGACGAGGGCAAAACAAAGTAAATTGATTAACGCGACGGAAGTGTATTTGAATTCGTTGCAAAGTGAGGAACTGTTGCCGATTCGCTTTGATGTAGTGGGAATTTCAGGTGATGGACAGTTGCAATGGGTGAAAAATGCGTTTGAGGTTTTGTAATCATCAACTTAATCCATAGCAAAATTGAGTTTATTTTTTGCGACATAACTTGAACAAGTCGCTACAATCTGCTCGAAGCAGTGAAAAGTCGCGAGAATCTCTCAAAGTTGCTCCGTTGTGCGAGCTAAATTCCGTAGACCGTGTCACATCAAATGAATTAGAAATAAGAGGGTTTTAAATTGAACGTTTCGTTACTGTTTAGAGTTTTTACTATTATTTTACTTTCCATATTCGCCAATTTTGCCAATGCGGAGTCAATAACTGATTCAACACCTAAGTTGATTAGAATAGGTGTATTAGCCAAACGTGGAACGGACACAGCCCTAAAAAAATGGCAACCCACCGCTGATTATTTAACGCAGCAAATTCCGAATTATCAATTTAGCATTGTGCCGTTAGATTTTGAGCAAATTACCCAAGCCATGCGCGATCGTAGCATCGATTTTGTTGTGACTAATTCGGGGATGTATGTGGAATTGGAATACGAATTTGGCGCGAGGCGCATTGCGACCTTGAAAAATCAGCGTTTAGGTAAGCCTTATACGAGCTTTGGCGGTGTGATTTTTGCGCGAGCCGATCACAACATCGCTCAACTTAGCAATATAAAAAATAAACGTTTTGTTGCTGTTGACGAAAGCTCGTTAGGCGGTTGGCAAATGAGTTGGCTGACCTTTAAACAAGCGGGTATTGATCCGTACAAAGATTTTGCTGAACTGAAATTTTTAGGTACTCACGATAAAGTGGTGTACGCCGTTTTAGATGGCAGTGCTGATGCAGGAACAGTGCGAACGGATACGTTAGAACGTATGGCAAATGAAGGTAAAATCAAATTAGACGATATTACCGTCATTAACTCGCAATTTATCACCCCAGATTTCCCTTTTGTTCGCAGTACAAAACTCTATCCTGAGTGGCCATTTGCTGCGTGTAGTCATATTTCTGAAGAGCTAGTTAAAGAAGTCACTATCGCTTTATTAAAAATGCCCGAACAAAGTGTCGCCGCTCAAGCCGCTGAATCACAAGGATGGGCAGTAGCGTTCAATTATGAACCTGTACATCAATTATTTCGTGAATTGCATATTGGTCATTATCAATACTTATCACAACTTACTTGGCGTAGTTTGTTTAACGAATATCTCATTTGGACAATTTCGGTAAGTTTAGCGTTTTTAAGTTTATGTATTGCCACGATTGTTTTTCAAGTACGAACCATCAAACAAGATCGCAAATTAGCAGCAATGCTCAAAACGTCTGAAGAGCTAGCGAATCAACAAGCACATCAACTAGAAATTGCGGTAAATGAAAGAACGCAAGAATTAGCCCAAGCACACGTCAAGATTTCTACCTTGTACGATAAACTGCAAGCAGACCACAGTCGTTTAAGCGCAGAACTCGATGTTGCAAAACAAATTCAATCGATGATTTTGCCTCGCGCTCAAGAGCTGGCGGATATTAAAAAATTAGATATTGCGTGTTATATGCAACCTGCCGATGAAGTGGGCGGCGATTATTATGATGTGTTAAGTTTTAACGACCACGTCATTATCGGTATTGGTGACGTTACAGGACATGGTTTGGAAAGTGGCGTAATTATGCTGATGGTTCAGTCAGCCGTACGCAGTTTGATGGAAAATAATAATCCCGATTTGTGTCACTCGTTGAAGATGATTAACCAAGTGGTTTATAAAAATAGTGACCGAATGCAAAGTGATAAAAACCTTTCATTAGCTTTATTACATTATTACGAGGATAAACTCACCATTGCAGGGCAGCATGAAGAAGTATTGGTTGTTAAAAATAATCAAGTCGAGCGTTTAGATACCATTGATTTAGGTTTTCCAATCGGTTTAGAGGAAGATGTGAGTGAATTTTTCGCTGAAATCAATCTGCATTTAGCGGTTGGTGATGGCATTGTTTTATACACCGATGGCATTACGGAAGCTGAAAATATGGCTGGTGAGTTATTCGGGATTGAACGCTTGCAAGAATTAGTTGAAAAACATTGGCAAGAAGATGCTCAAACTTTGCAAGATACGATTTGCCAAGCTCTCATGTATTTTATTGGTGAACAAAAAGTTCATGATGATATTACTCTATTGATTATCAAACGACGTTAATATGCACCAAAAAAATGAGTTATCCGAGCTGATTGCAGAGTTGGGTGTACTGCAAGATAAGTTAATTCAATTACAAGAAGAGCGCGATGATTTAGAAATTGCGCTCACCACGGCAATTGAACATGGCGATATTATTGAATATGAATTGGAAAGCATCAATGCGCGTTTAAAAGACGAAATTGGTCATCGGCAATTAGCAGAATCTCGTTTAAAAATGCTCGTAGACACGTTAATTTCAAAGCAAAGTGATTTAGAAATTTTGGTTGAAACGCTTATCGAACACGGTGACTCGGTTGATGCTCAATGGTGGAAACAATTGTGTAACGCACGACAAGAAGCCGAACATGACTCATTAACAGGGTTAGTCAATCGACGTGGTTTAGACCAGTATTTGGAAAAGCAATGGTTATTGCACAGCAATTTAAAACAGCCTTTGTCATTGTTAGTGTGTGATATTGATTATTTTAAAGCTTACAACGATACATTCGGTCATTTAGAAGGCGATGAATGTTTGAAAAAAGTCGCGACGATTTTACGCCAAAATGTCACCCGTGAATCCGATTTAGTCGCTCGATTTGGTGGTGAAGAATTTGTGATAATTTTGGCAAATACACCGCTTGAAGGGGCATTAAGCTGTGCAAACAGAATCCAAAAAATGTTTGCCGATGCAAAAATCCCACATTGCAAACCAAACGATAAATCGTATTTGACCGTAAGTATTGGCATTGTGAGTAAAATTCCGACAATGGATCAGGCTTTTTCTGAATTATTTGAGCAGGGCGATCAACTACTTTACTTGGCTAAAAGGCAAGGTAGAAATCAAATTTGTTACGATGCGGTTTAATTTTAAAAACAGAGAGTGATTATGCAAACTGAAAATTTTGGTGACTTTACACTTGAGCAACCTAGCGCAGAAGAATGTTTGAGTTTATCTTTTTCACCATCGGCAAGACCGTTGCGTGATAGATGGCGAAATAATGGCTTGTCAGCTAATTTCGTAAGTGATTATATGACTACTTTTTTGCCTTCGGATCATAGCGAAAGAGAAGAAATTAAAACCGCTGTTAGCTACATTGCAAATGAACTGTTAGAAAATGCAATGAAGTTTTGCGACCATTCGGCAAACAAAGCCGTCACGTTGCATCTTGATTTAGAAAAAGACAGAATCATATTCACATTGATAAATCGAATAAGCGCAGAACAAAAACAAAATTTAAAAGTATTTTTGAATGATTTTTGCAGTATGGATCCGATGGATTATTTTGTTTTTCAAATGGAAAAAAATGCGGAAGAAGATACCGAGAGTTCGGGCGTAGGTTTTGCAACCATGAGAAATGATTACAACGCACAAGTAGGTTGGTCTATTACGGATGGGGAAAGCCCCGAGATTGATTTAACAACACGCGTGTATTTACCACTATAAAAAGGCTTTAGAAAATGACTAACATTCAAGGTGACGGATACTCCGTTTGTGAAGAAGGTAATGGAATTGCAATTAACGGAGCTTTACGCTTAAACAGCATGGATGAATATAAAACAATTCAAGATGTCCTTATCGAATTTGCGACGAAAAATAACAATCAAATTGAAATTGACTTAACCCGTTTGCAATTACTAAATAGCTCTGGAATTACTATGCTATCTAAGTTTGTGATTCACTGCCGTAAAAGTGAAATTAAAGTGATCATGAAATGGGATCAAAATATCTCGTGGCAAGGTAAGTCATTAAAAAATTTGCAACGCTTAATGCCTAGCTTAGAGTTGATTTCTTAAAACAAACGGCTGATACAAAAATTAGTCGAATTAGTTCGTTTTTGGGCATAAAAAAAGCCGACACGTTTTGAAACGTATCGGCTTTTTTGTTTAGCGACAAAGAATTATCTGCCAAAACGTTTTTTGAATTTATCGACGCGACCTGCTGTGTCAACAACGCGTTGTTTCCCTGTATAGAAAGGGTGGCAAGCAGAACAAACCTCAATGTGTAAGTCTTTAGCCAACGCAGAACCGGTCACAAAAGTATTACCGCAGCCACAAGTAACGGTAATTTGTTTATAATTAGGATGAATTTCTGGTTTCATGATTTTTCGCATTGCCCACAAGCGGGCGGTAGATTTAAAAACCGCTAATGATACTGTTTTAACTCACAAATCGCAATGGATTCAAACTTTTATGCGTATTATCACTTTAAATGCAAACGGAATTCGCGCAGCGCAGCGAAAAGGTTTTTTTGAATGGCTCGCAGTGCAAAATGCAGACGTTGTTTGTATTCAAGAAACCAAAGCCCAAATTGACCAACTCGACGACATTTTTCATCCCACGCCCTTTCACTGTTTTTATCACGATGCACAAAAAAAAGGTTACAGCGGCGTTGCGCTTTATTGCCGTCAAAAACCTGATGAAATTATTGTCGGTTTAGGCATCGATGACATCGATAACGAAGGGCGTTTTATTGAAGCTCGATTCGGTAATTTAAGCGTTATTTCGCTGTATTTACCTTCTGGTTCATCGGGTGAAGAGAGACAAAATTTCAAATTTTCCGTGTTAGAACGTTTCAAAACCTATTTGGACAGCATTGCCGACAATGGACGCGACACGATTATTTGTGGCGATTGGAACATCGCGCACAAAGAAATCGACTTAAAAAATTGGCGCGGCAACCAAAAAAACTCAGGCTTTTTACCCGAAGAACGCGCATGGCTTGATAGCGTTTTTGCAAATGACAAATGGATTGATGCGTTTCGTGTTGTCAATCAAGAAGCCGAGCAATACACATGGTGGTCAAATCGTGGGCAAGCGTGGGCAAAAAATGTCGGTTGGCGCATTGATTATCAAATTATTAGCAAGTCACTCCAAAACAAAGTAAAAGCCACAAGTATTTATAAAGAAGAACGTTTTTCCGATCACGCACCACTCATTATTGATTACAACGATTGAACCATGTCTAAAATTACCTCTAAAAAGGCAACTCCTATGCGTAACGTTATTTTGTTTGAATCAGAAAACCACAGTTTCATTTTACTGAATGAAAGCGAACCAGGCGAAGAAGACGGTATTCCTTCAAATCAATACTTAATCATGCACCGAGGCGAAGGCGTGTTGCTTGACCCAGGTGGTTTTGGCGTGATGCCGCGTGTATTGGCTGAAATGTTGCGCTACATTGAACCGCCGCAAATTAAAGGTATTTTTCTTTCGCATCAAGACCCCGATATTGTCGGCGGTTTATCAACGTGGCTTGAACTTTGTCAATGTCCTGTTTTTGTTTCAAGTATTTGGCTACGTTTTTTGCCGCATTACGGTTTAAAAGATATGGCGCGATTTATCGGCGTGCCAAATGAAGGTATGGTTTGGAATGATGAAAATGACTTTAGCTTAAAAATTGTCCCCGCGCATTTTTTGCATTCCGAAGGGCAAATTAACGTCTACGATCCCATTTCAAAAATTTTATTCACGGGTGACATTGGCGCAGCGATGATGGCAGACGATGAAGATTATATTTTCGTCGATGATTTTGCCGCGCATATTCCACATATTGAAAGTTTTCACCGTCGTTATATGTGTTCAAACAAAGCGATTTTATGCTGGCTTGAAACGATTAAAGATCTCGATATTCAAATTCTTGCCCCACAACATGGCCCTATTTATCGTGGCAAAGCGGTACAAGAATTTTTTGCATGGTTTAAAGAATTACAGTGCGGCGTAGATGTAATGCAGCCGTTTGGACATTTCCCAAAATAGGGCTAACGCCATGAATTATCCGAATCATTTGGAAGAATTGCGTTCTAATTTCGTGAATCAAATCAGCGAAATTTTAGAAAATCAAACTAGAACGCAACGTTACGCTGTTAATAACATTGAATTAACGCACAATGTCAGTGACGAAATTATCGAAACATTACAAGCAAGTTTACATGCACAAAGTTTCGAAGATGCAAAAGTAGAGATTGAAAAAGCGATGCACAGTTGCGTGCGTATGAATCACAGTTTGGGTTTGCTTTTTGACCAGTATAAAAAACAGCAGCTATCCAATCGCACCCGAATTCAAGAAGTGATTGTTGAATTCAATCACGCGCTGCACACGCTTTCTTCTATTTTAATCGAGAAAGATTTGCTGGAACGGCAAAGCAAAGTGCTAGAAAGCATCATCTTGTCGCACGAACACGTTTCGCAGTGGAAGGAATTTGTTCAAGAAATTTTGCTCGATTTTCACAGTATTTTTCCGTTCAATTTTTTCTATATCGCGTTTGCGGAAGAACACGGTTTATCACTCTATTTGTATACATTGGGCGAATACAAACCAGAAATTCTCAAAGATGCTCGGCAAAAACTGAGCATACAAATGATTGAAAGTATTGGTTTGCCAAAAGATACCGTGCTAGATATTGAAGAGTTTGTGATTCCTTGCCTTGAGAGTTCTTTTGTTAAAACCGAACTCGACATCAATATGATTAGCGTGCCAGTGGCTGA
>JAQTOT010000072.1 GCA_028713145.1 Methylococcales bacterium | reverse complement strand
TGAATTGCAGGGCAAATGCTTTAGATTTTTTCTAATTTACGTTTATACAAAATCGATGACATCACGGATAAACCAATAAATAACGCACCAACTAAACCTGTGACAACTTCAGGCACTTCGTGACGCATTCCAACAAGCATAATGCCCGCTAACGCGCCAATCGCATAATGTGCGCCGTGTTCTAAAAAGACGTAATTATCTAACGTGCCTTGACGTACTAAAAAGACCGTCAAACTCCGCACAAACATTGCGCCAATAGCTAGCCCTAACATGATAATGACAACATCTTGGGTAATCGCAAATGCACCGATTACACCGTCAAACGAGAATGAAGCGTCTAAAATTTCCAAATACACAAAGCTCATCAAACTGCCGCGTTTTATCGCGTCGCTGACTTCTTCGCCTTCTTCTTCGTTTTCAAATAACGCTGACATACTGTCTACGATAACGAATAAAACAACACCTGAAACACCTGCAACAATGGCGGTTAAACGGTCTTCAGGGAGAACGAAGTTTTGCATTCCAAGCAAAATACCTAGCGATAAAATGATTTCAATGGATTCTAATTTTCCAAAACTGGCAAATTTACGTTCAAAATAACCGAGCCAATGTAATTCGCGCTCTTCGTCGAATAAAAAGCCAAAAAACACCATGAGCAAAAACATACCACCAAAGGAAGCGATTTGAACGTGTGCGCCTGTTAAATGCTCGGCATATTTTGGCGCGTCATGCAACGCCATATCTGCAACGTCCATGAAACCGATGCCTGTCGCAAATTGCACAATCGCAATTGGAAACACTAAACGCATCCCAAATACCGCAATCAAAATCCCCCACGTTAAAAAATAGCCTTGCCATTTTTCGTTCATACGTTTAAGAATTGAGGCGTTCACGACCGCGTTATCAAACGATAAACTAACCTCCAAAACGCCTAAAATCATGGCGAGCATTGCAGCTGTTACGCCTGCATTCATACCCCCTGTTTGAAATCCCCAATAAAAGGAAATACTCAAACATACAATGGCAATGATTAAAGACACTCTAAAATGTTGCATAAAAACTCCTAAGGTTAAATTCGTTTATTGCGCTAATTTCACGGCGTTACGTCTTTCACGTTTCACCGCATACAACGCATCGTCGGCAAGCGTAATCAACTCTTTCCCGCTTGTTTTGCCATTGTTTGAACATGCCGCACCAATACTCACTGTCATAGGCTTTGTCAACGGTACGTTTGCTTGATTCGCTTCAATCATTTTCCGAATTCTTTCTGCAAGCAAAATCGCTTCTTTACTGTCAGTGTTAGGCAAAATGACTAAAAATTCTTCACCGCCTAACCGACATGGAATATCCGTTGCGCGAACACATTTTTTGATAATTTTCGCGGCTTGAATTAGCACCAAATCACCAGCATCGTGTCCAAACGTGTCATTAACCGACTTGAAATGATCTAAATCGAGCATCAGCACACTTAACGGACGTTTATTACGTTGTGCGCTTGCCCATTCCTGTTCTAAACGATTCAGCGAATAACGACGATTTGAAAGCCCTGTTAACACATCGGTATTTGCCATCAGTTCCAAACGGCGATTGGCGACAGCAAGCTCGGCAATATAACGCTGTAAATCTTTGCGTTCTTTTTCCACTTCTTGTTGCAAGGTAATGATGCGTTGCCCTGCACGAATTCGCGCTAATAACACTTTTAAACTAATCGGTGTGGTAACGTAATCATCAATGCCCGCGTTAAAGGCTTCAATTAACGCGCTTTCTTCTTCGGTGGACGTGAGCATGATGATATAAATCGAACTGCCCCAAATTGACGAATGCAAGGTTTTAGAAAGGGTAATTCCATCCATTGGCTTCATGTGCCAATTGGTAATAATCAAATCAGGTTTGTGTTCAAGTGCATATTTCAAGGCAGAATCGCCATCTTTAGATGCGGCGACTTTATGCCCAGCGGCGGTAAGTTGTTTTGATAACCTTGCTAACATCATTACGTCATCATCAACAACCAAGATATTCAAACCTGATAACATATTTTTACCTGCGCCAAGTTCAGGTGAAGATTGTCGAATATCAGTTTTAACATTGATAGATTTCCCCCATTCTTGCCATTGTCTTAATACGTCTTCTAAAAACGCATCTAATTCAACTTCGTCAAATGAATTATTCGCCGCATCAACGACTAAATCAGGTCTTAAAATTTCACGATAGGCTTCATCTGCAAGACAATAATTTGCTACTTTCTCAGCAAAGACTAACTGTTTTGCTAAACGATTTGCTTTCGATAAGCCATCCTTTACAGGTTCGTAGCTAAGTTTTAAACCTTCTAAAAATAAATCTGAAAATCCCCAATCAGCAAGCAACATCACAGACAATTCACGATGGGTAATCGCAAAACGCTCTTGTTCGAGTTTTAACAGTGCGGCTTCGTCATTTTTTGTTAATGCAAGGCATTCCCCGTAACTTTCTGACCATGCTGTAGCTAACGCTAAAAGCCCAATGCGAAGTAGTAATCCTAATGTAAAAGCCTCCTCAGCACTGATTACCCGCTCACGCGCACTTAACGCACTGATTGCGACACCTGTTGCTAACGATTTTGACCAATAGGTTGCGTAGTCAAAATTTGGACAGCGATTGTCATTGTTATTGCCCACAAGCGATAAACTTAACGCAAAGTTTTTCACCGCCGACATACCCATCATCATGACGGCATCCGCGATATTTGTCACAGAGCGATGTGCGCCCGCAGCAGCTGAATTTGCAAATTGCAAAATTCTGCCTGTCAACGCAGGATCGAGTTTAACTAATTTAATAACATCAGAAATTTCAGCATCATCACGTTGCAATAATTTCATAATCTCAAGAGCCGTCCCAGAAGGCGAAGGCAAGCGATTAGACGTTTTCAATTCATGAAAATTAAAATTTTGATTCGGGTTCATAACTTATTCTTTCTCGTTATTTTCGGTGAGTTAAAGCGTCCATTAACTGCGTAGTTAAAGCAGAAATATCCGTTACCATTTCTTTAAAGTCAGCAATTTTATTTTCGCGTGCTGCATTTTCCAGTGCAGCGATTTTAACAACTAACGTTTTAGCACAAAAATGATTGACCATCCCTTTTAATGCGTGAGCTGTATCGGCTAACGCATTAAAATCTAACTCGTCACTGCTTGCATACTCTTTGAGTGATTTAAGCAAATTAGGTGTTGCTTGCAAAAACAACCGCACCATATCTTCAAATAATTCTTTATCACCATCGAGTTGCGCGAGTGTTGCCACTTCATTCCAAATTTCTTGTGTTTCACTGCTAGGCAAAATACTGGTTTCATCAAGCACAGTAGCGGGAATTTCATTTTCTAATATCGGATGCGTCGGTTTTAACCAAGTTTGTAATACGTTGCTAAACGCATGTCGATTAAATGGCTTACTCAAATAATCATTCATACCCGCTGCAATACATTTTTCTCGTTCAGTCGTTGTATTTGTAGCAGTTAGCGCGACGATTGGCAATTCTGCAATGACATGTTCACCAGAGGTTAAAGCGCGAATTCGTTGCGTTGTCTCATATCCGTCAAGCAACGGCATTTGGCAATCCATCAAGATTAAATCGTAATGATTTTTTTCGAGTAACTCTAAGGCTTTTAAACCATTTGGTGCAACATCAGGCGTAATGTTAAATCGCGCCAGTGCGGCGGCAATCACTTTTTGGTTAATTGTATTATCTTCAACGACCAAGATATGCTTATCTGCGTAATTTGTGTAAGCAACTTCAGATTTTTTGGTCGTTATATTTTGTGATGGATTACTGACGATAGTAAATAATGCGTCAAACAATTGTACGGAACGAACAGGTTTAAATAAACAATGCTCAAAGCCCGCACTACGCCGCTCGGTTTCGCTTATAAAGCCATTTGCAGACAATAACACGCGCGGAGTGTTACTTAGCAACGGATTTGACGACATGGCTCGCGCTACTTCACTGCCATCGATGTCAGGCAATTGCAAATCGATAATCGCAACGTCATAAGGTGCTTCACTTAACGCTGCAATTTCAAGTTCTAATAACGCCGCATTACCTGAATTTTCAGTTTGCACAACGCATTGCCACGCATTTAAATAATGCGCGATATTTTCTCGACTCGTTGTATTGTCATCAACGAGTAAAACACGCATTCCCGATAAATAAGCAAGTGGTGGCGAAGGTTGCGCTAACGCAGGTGTTAAAGGCAAATCAAACCAAAATGTTGATCCTTCACCAAAAACACTTTTTACGCCAATTGTGCCATTCATCATATCAACTAAACCTTTGCAAATCGAAAGCCCCAATCCAGTGCCACCAAATTTACGGGTTGTCGATGTGTCTGCTTGAGTAAAAGGTTTAAATAATTGTTTTTGTTGTTCAGCTGTAATACCAATACCGCTATCTTGAATTTCAAAACGACAATGCGCTTGCCCGTCGATAGTGACAGTTTCAAATACCCGCACATTCACTTCGCCGCGCACCGTGAATTTAAGCGCGTTGCCAAGTAAATTGAGCAAAATTTGTCTCAAGCGCGTTGGGTCGCCAAGCCACAAAACGGGCAAATTTATAGGAATAAAACACGTTAGTTCAAGTTGTTGATTGTTTGCGTGGCTTGAAAATAAGGCACAAACTTCTTCAACCAATGTAGGCAAATTAAACTCGATGTTTTCTAGCTCTACCTTTTTTGCCTCAAGTTTTGAAAAATCTAAAATGTCATTCAAGATGTTAAGTAATGATTCGGTAGAACTTAACGCGGTGTGTAACAAATCAGATTGTTCAGGCGATAGAGAAGAGTCTTTGAGCAAATCAAGCATTCCCAAAATGCCATTCATGGGCGTGCGAATTTCGTGACTCATATTTGCCAAAAACTCTGTTTTCATTTCCGCCATTTTCATGGCTTCATCGCGTGATTGCGCCATTGCAAGATGCGCTTGCTCTTGCAAAAGGGCAAGTGCCATCATTTCTCCAACTTGTTTTAGCATTCCCATTCGCGCCACGTTTTGAATGGGTTGCGTATCGGTGTATAAAAATAAAACACCTAATACATTATTTGCGTAAATCATGGGGACAATATAATGCCCGTGTTCATAACTTACATTTTGTTCAACCACGTCATACGAATCACAAAGACAGCTATCTGAAACTGTAATTTCCGTTAACGTTGCCGCAATCCCGCAAATCCCCGCCCCGACAGCAATGCGTTGTTCACGTTGCATGAAGTCATCGCTAAAATTTCCCTGATGTACAAATAAATTCAAATACTTGCCGTTATCGTTTTTGATGAAAACACCGCCTTTACGCTGCAAATTGAAAGCGGGCAATTCAAATAAAAACGTTAAAACTTGATTGAATCGATTTTTTAATGGTTCGGGCTGTTGCAGCACCGCTGAAATAGCGAGCCGCGCTGCTTTATCGATATTTTCCGTTCGTAAACTTTCTTCTCGCGCGACTAAAACTGAACAATCACGTTGAATTTGTACATAACCGTTAATTTTGCCATTCGACTTTAAAATTGGCGTAACGTTAACCGCTGCCCAATAATCGACAAATTTAATTTCTACGTTTGCGTTATGCTCAACCACTTGTCTACGGTTTAGTAATCGACCAGACCAAGGATTTCCTTGCTTTAAAGCCTCATTCATTTCAGCAAGCAAAGGCGCATTAACGCTTGTTTCACTGTCGAGTATTACAGGATTTTGTCCAATTATCTGTTCGGCTGACCAGCCGCTTAATCGACAAAATGCAGGATTAACGTATTCAATTAACCCTTTTGCATCGGTGATTAACACCATTTCATTGCTCGCTTCTAAGCCTTGTTTGAGAGTTAAAAGCTTTAATTCGGAATTTTTTTGCTCCGTAATATCGCGGCGAATCGACAAGTATTGATACGGCTTACCTGATTCATCTAAAAGCGGTGCAATGGTACTGTCAACCCAATAAAGTTCTCCATTTTTCTTTCGATTACAAAATTGTCCATGCCACGTTTGTCCATTTGAAATGGTTTGCCAAAGCTCTTCCATGAAGACTTTGTCATGATACCCCGAATTGATAATAGAATGGGATTTCCCAAGTAATTCGGCTTTGTTATAACCTGAAACGGCACAAAATTTTTCATTCGCATCCAAAATTGCGCCATTCACATCCGTTAAACTGATCAAAACGTGAGCGTTAAGTAATTTTTGTGCCGCGATGTTTAATTCCAAATGATTGGTTAAATCTGGAAATACTGGCGAAAAATGGTTGCTTGAAGCAAAAGCTGTAGTCATATTTGAGAATTCGATTTGCGTGGTAACTGCTGTAACTAACGTATTAGAAAGTATATAATCCCACGTTTTTACTAAACTTTCACTAAATTCACATTGGAAAAAGTATGCTGGGCAAATTGGTCAAATTAGTTATAGGTAGCCGCAACGACAGGCTAATTAAGAAAAAAAGAGTGTTGGTCAAAAAAGTCAATGCGCTATCTTCAGAATACGAAAAATTATCAAATGATGCGCTGCAAGCGAAGACTCAAGAATTTCGTGAGCGTTTAGAAAATGGCGAAAAATTAAATCATTTACTCCCTGAAGCCTTTGCAACAGTGCGCGAAGCGTCTTCACGAGTTTTCGGGATGCGTCATTTCGATGTGCAACTCATCGGCGGGATGATTTTGCATAATGGCAAAATCGCCGAAATGAAAACGGGCGAAGGTAAAACCTTAATGGCAACGCTCGCTGCCTATTTAAATGCCCTGCCCGCTCGCGGTGTGCATGTTGTTACCGTGAATGATTATTTAGCCAAACGTGACAGCGAAACCATGAGCAAACTATTTGGTTTCTTAGGGTTAACAACGGGCGTAATTCTAAGCCAAATGGAAACACACGAACGTCGTGCTGCCTACCACTGTGATATTACTTACGGTACCAATAACGAATTTGGCTTTGATTATTTACGCGACAACATGGCATTCACGCTAGCGCACAAAGTGCAGCGCGATTTGCATTTCGCGATAGTTGACGAAGTCGATTCAATTTTGATTGATGAAGCGAGAACACCGCTAATCATTTCAGGTCCTACCGATGATACCAGCGATTTATATCTCAAAATAAACGCCATTATTCCGCACCTTAAAAAACAAGAAAAAGAAGGTGAAACAGGCGATTATTCGGTTGATGAAAAATCAAAACAAATTCATCTCACCGAAGAAGGTCATGAAAACATTGAGCATTTGCTGGCTGAAAACGGCTTAATTCAAGAAGGGACGAGTTTATACGACCCGATAAACTTACGTTTAATGCACTACATGAGCGCGGCGTTACGCGCTTATGCGTTGTTTAGACGTGATGTGGAATACATTGTCAAAGATGACCAAGTTATTATTGTTGACGAATTCACAGGTCGCACAATGCCTGGTCGTCGTTGGTCAGAAGGTTTGCATCAAGCCATTGAAGCCAAAGAAGGCGTGCGAATTCAAAATGAAAATCAAACGCTTGCCGCGATTACCTTCCAAAATTATTTCCGTTTATACGAAAAATTATCGGGCATGACGGGAACTGCTGATACCGAAGCATTTGAATTAAATAAAATTTACGGTTTAGAAGTCGTCGTTGTACCAACGCATCGAAATATGATTCGCCGCGACTTAGGCGATGTTGTCTTTTTGACAGCGAAAGAAAAATACGAAGCGGTCGCTGCTGACGTAAAAGAATGTGTGTCACGCGGGCAGCCTGTTTTAGTGGGTACAACATCGATTGAAAATTCAGAATTGTTGTCGCATCTTTTGACCCAAATGGGCATCAAGCACGAAGTGTTAAACGCAAAACAACATGAACGTGAAGCGCATATTATTGAGCAAGCAGGTCAGCCGTATGCCGTAACAATTGCCACTAACATGGCTGGACGCGGAACAGATATTGTTTTGGGCGGAAATTTAGAAGCTGAATTACATGCACTTGGCGATGTTTCTCAAGCTGAAAAAGATAAAGTTCGTGGCGCATGGCTTGACCGTCACAATGCGGTTGTTGCGAGTGGTGGTTTGCACGTTATTGGCTCAGAACGTCATGAATCGCGCCGCATCGACAACCAACTGCGCGGTCGCAGCGGTCGTCAAGGCGACCCTGGTTCAACCCGCTTTTTCTTGTCTCTTGAAGATGATTTGATGCGAATTTTTGCTTCAGAAAGGGTTGCAGGTTTGATGCAAAAACTCGGCATGGGCAACGGTGAAGCCATTGAGCATCCTTGGGTCACTCGTTCGATTGAAAATGCCCAACGCAAAGTGGAAGCGCATAACTTCAACATCCGTAAAGAAATTCTCGCGTATGACGACGTGGCAAACGATCAACGTAAAGTGATTTACGCGCAACGTAGCGAAATTATGGCTGCGGACGACATTTCAGAAATCATCACCGCGATTCGTGAAGATGTCGTCAATAACATGATTACGCTCTACATTCCGCCACGCACGATGGTTGACCAATGGAATATTGCAGGGTTAGAAGAGCATTTGCGCCTTGAATTTGGCGTTGAAATAGCGGTACAAAAAATGCTTGATGAAAATAAAAAGCTGCAAGAAGAAGGTTTGCGTCAAAAAATCATCGACATTTTAGAAGCTAATCACGCCGAAAAAGAAAAATCGCTTGGTGCCGATACGCTGCGAAATGTCGAAAAAACCTTTATGTTGCGTGCATTAGACCACAATTGGAAAGAACATTTGGCAGCGATGGATTATTTGCGTCAAGGTATTCATTTCCGTGGTTACGCACAAAAAGATCCGAAGCAAGAATACAAACGTGAAGCGTTTGAAATGTTCACCAGTTTGCTTGAAACGATTAAATTTGAAGTGGTTGGTTTGCTATTCAAAATTCCAATGAACGCAGGCGACATGCACAGCGAATATGATTCAGATAATGAAACTTTCGCGCAAATTCCAACAAAGTCAATCGAACACAGTAATGAACATTTAGCGGCAATTGCAGATACAGAGCAGCCGACGTTTGTGGAAATGCCAACGAGTTTGAGCAATGACAGCGTGGGGCGAAACGATCCTTGCCCTTGTGGTTCAGGTATGAAATATAAACAATGTCACGGCAAATTGGCGTAATTGATTAAAACAGGCGATGAGTTTGTTTGTGTTGATTTCGTGATCTGCCATTAAATTTAAAAAAATCATGAATTGGTTCACAGACAAACTTAACGTTAAATTCGATTTCAATTTAGAACTGCCTCATTTTGGAAAAAAAACGAGTGCAGTGCTAGGCATCGATATTACAACGACCGTTGTAAAACTATTGGAGCTAAGTAAGCGGGGCAACCATTACAAAGTAGAAAGCTATATGGTCGCGCCATTGCCACGCGATGCCGTTGTCGATAAGCAACTCACTAACGTAGAAATTATCGGCGAAGCAATTAAAAAAGCGGTAGAACGCTCTGGAACAAATCTTAAACAAGCCGCTGTTGCAGTAGGTGGCTCATCGGTGATTACAAAGTTAATTACCTTACCTGCTGGCTTAACCGATGATGAAATGGTCGAGCAAATCATGATTGAAGCCGAGCAATATCTGCCATTTAGTATTGATGAAGTGAATTTTGATTTTCAATTAGAAGGCATTAACGAAATTGATTCAAAGCGCGTAGATGTTTTGCTTGCCGCATCACGAAAAGAAAATGTGGATGATAGGGTTTCGGCACTCGAAATTGCGGGTTTAAAAGCGAAAGTGGTCGATATTGAAGCCTTTACCATTGAAAATGCGTTTGTTTTGCTCGCTAATCAACTGCCCTATTCTGTTGAAAATAAAACCATTGTCGTAATTGAAATTGGTGCAACGCTCACCACATTACATGTTTTGTACAATTCACGAGCCATTTACACACGCGAACAAAATTTCGGTGGCAAACAATTAACCGAAGATATTCAGCGTGCTTACGGTTTGAGTTATGACGAAGCGGGGGTTTCTAAGAAATTGGGGGGATTGCCCGATAATTACGAAAGTGATGTCTTAGAACCGTTCAAACGTAACATGGTGCAGCAGATTCAACGTTCTATTCAATTTTTCGTTGCGTCAAATGCAAGTCGTCCCATTGATAGCGTTATTCTTGCAGGTGGCTGTGCGTCGATTGCAGGTGTTGATAACTTAGTGTCACAGACGTTAGGCGTGCCGACTTACATTGCAAATCCGTTTGTTAATATGGATTTTTCGTCGAGAGTAAATCCCAAAAACTTAGGCAAAGATGCCCCTGCAATGCTGATTGCATGTGGTTTAGCGTTAAGGAGTTTTGATAATGATCAAAATTAACCTATTGCCTTGGCGCGAAGAATTAAAAAAAGAAAAGCAACAAGCATTTAATAATTTGTTTGCCCTTTGCATGATGCTGACGGCATGTTTATTTGCCGCATTTCACTTTTATATAAGCGGTTTGCAAGACTATCAAGAGCGGCGCAATCAGTTTTTACAAAATGAAATAGCGCAACTGGATAAACAAATTGTCGATATTAAAAATATCGAAGAACAAAAAACACGCTTAATTAACAAAATCAGTGTGATTCACAATTTGCAACGCTCACGTCCTGAAATTGTGCATTTATTTGATGAAATTCCTAGAGCCACGCCCGATGGTTTATTTATGACCAAATTAACACGCACAGGACGTGATTTAATTTTTGAAGGCAAATCACAATCTAATGCGCTGGTTTCGGCTTTTATGAGTTCGATTCAAAACTCACCGTGGTTGCAAACACCCTCGCTTGACGTGATTCAATCAGACAAACTTACTGGCGATAAAAATAACAACGCAGAAAAACTCAATGATTTTACGTTGAGAACAAAACAAGCCGATATGCCTGATGTGAACTAAGATGAACTTAAATGAAATAGATTTAGCCGATATTGATTGGGATTTTAATGCTGCTTGGAGTTGGTCAGCACCTGTTAGAGCTGTCGTGATTCTTGTTAGTTGCTTAGTGCTAATAGGCGTGGGCGTTTATTACGATACGCTCGACCAATTTGCAGCACTTGAAGTTGCCGAAAAAAAAGAAGCTGAACTGAAAACTATTTTTGAATTAAAGCTCAATCAGGCGGCAAATTTACCTGCGTATCAAGAGCAACTTAAACAAATTAAGCTAAAGCTCAATGACATCATTAAGCAAATGCCAATGGAAGAAGAAATTGCAGGCTTGCTCATTGATATTTCTCAAACAGGCATTGCGAGCGGCTTAGAATTTAAATTATTTAAACCTGCTCCACCTGTTGTGAAAGATTTTTATTCGGAATTACCCATTAACATTGAAGTGCTAGGAAAATATGACGAATTATCTTTTTTTCTAAGCGGACTTGCTTCGCTGCCGCGTATTGTAACGGTTCATGATTTAACTATTGTGCCTGCTGATAAAACCAAAATTGGCAAACAAAGTGTGATGCTCATGGCTGTGACAGTGAAAACTTACCGTGAAAATGGAACGACGCAACATGAAACAAAATAACATACTGTTACTTGTTATTATTTTGCTTGGCTTATCGGGTTGTGAGCGCGATTTTGCTGATTTACAAGCCTATATTGCTAGTGTCAAATCCCGACCACGCCAACCTGTCAAACCGTTGCCCGACTTTAAAACTGTCAAACCGTTTGTTCTAAAAAAAGAGAATGCCCAACGTGACCCTTTTAAACCTGTTGAAAAAGTGAAAGTGGCTGATGACGCGCCTGAAGAAGAACAAGAACCCGATAATGGCATTCACCCAGATCTAAATCGTAAAAAAGAACCTCTCGAAGCATTTTCGTTAAGTAGTCTACGAATGGTTGGTACAATTAACATGAATTCGGTACTGTGGGGGCTTATCAAAAACGAAGGTACTATTTACCGCGTCAAAATAGGCGATTATTTAGGCAAAAACGACGGTAAAATCATAAAAATTGAAAAAAATAGAATTGAACTCATCGAAATTGTCCCAAGCAAACCAGGACGTTTTATTGAACAAACTGCAACGTTAGTTCTTAACGAATAATCCAAACGAATCATGAAATCTATGTTAAAAAAACGCTTGCATTTGAAATGGTTGATTGTTTTTGGGTTATTGTACGTTTTATCTACGTTCAATTACGCCGCTGAACCGTTGACATTGTCGGCAATTAACTTTACGTCGCAATCAAGTGAGCGGTTAGAAATTCAAATCGATTTGTCAGGCACCGCTATCGCGCCCAAAGTATTTAAAACCGACAATCCTGCGCGAATTGTGTTGGACTTTGTCGGGGTAAAAAATGGGTTAACACGCAAGATTTATTACATCAATCAAGGTTCGGTGTTAAATGCTTATGTTGTTGAAGTAGATGGAAGAGTTCGGGTTGTTTTAAATTTGCTCGAAGCGATGCCTTACGAAGTTAAAACCGACAGAAATAAAGTTTTTTTAACATTAACTCCCGCAGCAGCAATAAGAACTGTTACGCCAAGTGCTGCCAAACAACCAATGAAAGTTAGTTCGCCTGCAACAGAAAAATCGACGAATGCTGTCGTTGCCGCACACATTCCAGAGCAAACGATTAGCGGTTTTGATTTTAAGCGTGGTGACAAAGGTGAAGGTCGCATTTTAGTGTCACTAGCAAATAAAAATACCGTGGTAAATTCAAAAAAAGAAAATGGCAAAGTTGTTATCAATTTTTTAAATACCCAATTACCTGAAGGGCTTGCAAAGCGTTTAGATGTTTCGGAATTTGCAACGCCTGTAAAATTTATTGATACCGTTGCCGCAAAACAAGAAACAACACTAACCGTAACAACGGTGAACGAGCTTTAT
>JAQTOT010000071.1 GCA_028713145.1 Methylococcales bacterium | reverse complement strand
ACGAACATCTTCAAAAAATTGTACGGTTTCAGATTCAAAGCGGTCAAATGCGCCGCGTTTCCCCGCGCGTTCCATGCCAATTTTTACAGGCGCATCGAGTAATATCGTCAAATCTGGGCGCAATCCGCCTTGCACTAAATTTTCTAACCATTCGATGTTGCTGACTTTGACATTGCGACCTCCGCCTTGATACGCATACGTTGCATCGGTAAATCGGTCACAAATCACCCAATCACCACGCGCTAAGGCAGGCTCGATAACGTGTTTAATATGTTGCGCTCTCGCGGCGAACATCAATAGTAATTCCGCCTCTTCGGCAATCGCTTCGCTTTTTTTATCGAGTAACAAGGTGCGTAATTTTTCGGCTAATTTTGTTCCACCAGGTTCGCGAGTAAGAACAACGGGGATTTTTCGTGCTTGCAAATACTCAAAAACAAACGCGACATTCGTTGTTTTTCCAACGCCTTCGCCGCCTTCAAATGTGATGAATTTTCCTCTGCTCATGTTTAGTTCTCTTGGGTAGTTTTCAAATTTGGAGAGAAAACTTGAATGACTCGATTTCTGCCGCTTTCTTTTGCTTGATAAAGTGCGTCGTCCGCTTGTCTGTAAAGCTCTTCATCGGTTGGTAATAAAGTTCCAGCCGATGTAACTAAACCAAATGACGCGGTCACATAATGACAAACATGGCTGAAATTATGTTCGATTTTGGCGTCATAAATTGCTGTTCTAATGCTATCTGCAAACTCAAAGGCTTGTTGATTCGATACGCTCGAAAAAATAACACCAAATTCCTCGCCGCCCAATCGAATCGGAATATCACCTGCACGATGGCAGTGTGCTTTTACAATTTGTCCAATTTCACGCAACACGTCGTCACCTTTTTGATGTCCATAATTGTCGTTATAGAATTTGAAATAATCGACATCAAACATTAAAAACGAAATGGTTTGTTGAGAACGTGTGGCGCGATGAATTTCTTTTGGGAACGCATTATTAAAATATCGACGATTATAAAGTTGCGTTAATTCGTCAGTAATCGACAAGCGTTCTGCAATTTCTTTTTCTTTTTCGGCTTGTGCGAGACGAATACGATTTTTTTCGCCTTCTTGTAATTGCTGCTTACCGTTTTCTAATGAGACGCACATTGCATTGATAGCTGTACACACTTGATCTAATTCATCGCCATTATTCGTTTTATTTAAAATTAAAGGCTCATCCAATTTATCCAATGTTAAATTTTTCGCGTAACGTGCCATGTGATTCAGATGTTTGGCAATCAATTCGTAGAAAATAAAAATAATGAACAATGAAACGCAAAATGTTTGAATCGTTTTACCAATCAAAATAATGAAAAATTGCTGTTGCAACTTGTCATACACTTGTTGCAATGAAAATGTCACGCTCAAATGTCCGAGCGGATTTTTCTGTCCATTGTCATAAATCATGTCGTACGCATGTTGAATAAATTTATTTGGCGGTAACTGACCTTTTTCATAAAGCGTTTTGTCGCCTTCGTAAATTGCAACATGCGCCATATTCGGCAACGCCAAAATTCCTTGTAGTTGTTTGTTAATTTGCTCTTCATCGAGCAGCCAAACACTGTTTGTTAAACTGTCCAAGTAACTGTGTTCAATTTGATAAATTTCTTTTTCAATATCAGAAATGTCATTTTTGTAATTGGTATAAAGCTGCAATCCGCTAGAAATTAAGGTAAATAACGAGCTAAACAATACGATGTAGATGACAAAACGTCTGCTTAATGAATTTTTCTTAAAAGCTGGATTCATTCCGTGTAGTTCCGATAAAGCTGATCGTAAAGTCCTGATTTTTTAATTTCAGCTAGACCTGCTGCAAAATCATCGGCAATCTTTTTATCTTTAAATACCGCTGAGTAAAATTCTCTTTTAGGGAAAATAGGATGAGTTGTGATGTCCGCATGTGTATCAACTTCATTTTTGAGCTGTTTTCGATACCAGCTAAAAATAGTTTTATCACAAATAATCACTTTTACGCGGTTTGTCCAAAACATCATATTTTGATTTTTCTGATTAGAACTTTCGTTATAAAGTTTTTTGTAATCGGCTTTGGGTTCGGGTTGAAATAATTCTTCGAATTCTGCACCTAACTCTCGATGTGCATTTTGCCAAGCGACAATTTCAAGCCCTTTTAAATCCGAAATTTTATTAATTGTCAGGTGATTATCGGTTTTCGTAAATATATAGTCCTCGAAATATATAAACTCACCCACATAGTACAAATCTTCACCCTCAACTTTGGCTATACCTGCAATAGCATCGAGGGTTGGTAAAGTTTGAAAAGCTTGCTTCATCCGATTTCGGGACATATTGATGACTTTAACGCTATAACCTTTATTCGCTAATGCCGCTTGAAAAATTTCAATTTCTAAACCTTTCCCCGTTTGACCAATGATAAAGGGCGATTTATCTTGTCCAAAACCAACGTTGATTTCTTTTGCCCACGTTGGAATAGAAAATACGAACGTTAGTAATAAAGCAGAAAGAAGCGTTTTAGAATTCACAGTAATTTTCACCGAACAAATGCGCCATACTTCATGGTCTTGGTTTTTAAATAATCGAAGTTATCGTGATTGACCGCTATTTTAGTCTAAAAGCGATAGATGGCGGATTATTTTCAAGGTCATCGTGTAGCATCAGCGATTGAGAATGAATACTAGCTTTGGTCTGATTTTCAGATCAGTTAATCTTGCAATTCAAAAATTGAGCTGATTTTTTTCAGTGACTATTAGATAATGACGCGCAGTAACTCATAAGAATAACTACAAAAGGTTTTAAGACTCATGCAGAAACAATCTAGTTTCACCCGCGAAGAATTATTGATGTCTGGGCGCGGTGAATTATACGGTCCTCAAAACGCGCAATTACCTTTGCCGAATATGCTCATGATGGACAGAATTACCCATATTTCTGACGAAGGCGGTGATTACGGTAAAGGTGAAATTATCGCCGAACTCGATATTACGCCTGATTTATGGTTTTTCGATTGTCATTTTCAAGGCGATCCCGTGATGCCAGGCTGTTTAGGACTTGATGCGATGTGGCAACTCGTTGGCTTTTATTTATGCTGGATGGGAGGTCCTGGGAAAGGTCGTGCGCTTGGCGTTGGCGAAGTAAAATTTACAGGGCAAGTTTTACCCACAGCAAAAAAAGTCACTTATCGCGTTAATTTAAAGCGTGTGATTATGCGTAAGTTGGTCATGGGTATTGCAGACGCAACGATGGAAGTGGACGGCAAAGTGATTTATGAAGCCACCGATTTGCGCGTGGGCTTATTTACTTCGACAGAAAATTTTTAAGGGTAAAAACAATGAAGCGCGTGGTAGTTACTGGTTTAGGCATTGTCTCTAGCATCGGAAATAATCAACAAGAAGTCGTTGAGTCTTTGAAAAACGGGCGTTCTGGTATCGTTTTTTCTGAAACCTACAAAGAAATGGGCTTGCGTAGTCAAGTCGAAGGCGCAATCAAAATCGAATTAGATGATTTAATCGATCGCAAAATTCGTCGCTTCATGGGCGATGGAGCTGCATTCAATTACGTTGCGATGCAACAAGCTATCGACGATTCAGGCTTAGAAGAAAGCGACATTTCAAATTTTCGTACAGGGTTAGTCATGGGGTCAGGCGGTCCTTCAACGGCAAATGTGGTTGAAGCGGCAGATATTTTGCGTAGCAAAGGCGTAAAACAAGTAGGGCCTTATCGCGTGCCGCGTGCCATGTCGAGTACGAATACAGCATGTTTGGCAACTCCTTTTAAAATCAAAGGCGTGAATTATTCGATTACCTCGGCGTGTGCGACGAGCGCACATTGCATTGGTCACGCGATGGAATTGATTCAAATGGGCAAACAAGATGTGGTGTTTGCAGGCGGTGGCGAAGAAGTGCATTGGACAATGTCCGTGTTATTCGATGCGATGGGCGCAATGTCTTCAAAATATAACGACTCGCCAAGCACTGCATCACGTCCTTACGATGAAAGTCGCGATGGTTTTGTGATTTCAGGCGGTGGCGGTGTTTTAGTGATTGAAGAACTCGAACATGCTAAAGCACGCGGTGCGAAAATCTACGCTGAACTTGTCGGTTACGGTGCAACTTCGGATGGTTATGACATGGTTCAACCTTCGGGTGAAGGCGCAGTGCGTTGTATGCAACAAGCAATGGCAACCGTTGATGGCAAAATCGATTATGTCAATGCACATGGGACAAGTACGCCCGTTGGTGATACCAGAGAATTAGAAGCCTTGCGGGCGGTTTTTGGTGGTGAAAATGTGCCTTGGGTCAGTTCAACCAAATCCCTTACAGGCCACGCTTTAGGTGCAGCAGGTGTGAATGAAGCAATCTATTCATTACTTATGATGCAAAATAATTTCTTGAGCGCGTCGGCAAATATCACCAATTTGGACGCAGGGGCAGCGGGGATTCCAATCGTCCGTGAACGACAAGACAGCGTCACATTAAACACGATTATGTCGAACAGCTTTGGTTTTGGCGGCACGAATGCAACGCTAATTTTCCAACGCTACAACGGTTAAGTAATGACCAATCCTTGTAATTTATGCCATTCAACAAACTTCGATGAACTTTCAAACGTTGGACGTGACGGGGCGTTACGAACCGTAATTTGTAAAGATTGCGGTTTGGTTTTTAGCGATCCGTTTCCGATTGATACTACGGAGTATTATCAAAAAAATTATCGGATTCTTTACAAAGGCACTTACAGCCCGAAAATTAAGCATATTTACCGCGCGGCAAATGTAGCTCTTGAACGTTATCAACGTCTTGAGTCACATTTGTTAGGTAAAAAGAAGGTGCTAGAAATTGGTTCAGGCGGCGGTGAGTTTTCGTATTTGCTGACAAAAAAAGGCTTTGACGTTTCAGCCATTGAACCCAACGAAGGTTACGGAAATTATTCTAAAGAACAATACGATTTAAATGTACAAATTGGTTTTGCTCAAAATTTAGAATTCCCCACGGAGACGTTTGATTTTATTACGATGTCGCATGTTTTAGAACATGTTGATAATCCCACCACAATGCTTGAAAAACTGTGTTCATGGTTGAAACCCAATGGACTTTTAGCGTTAGAAGTACCGAATGTTGAAGCGGTTTGCCAATCGCCAAAAAGTACATTTCACACCGCGCATTTGTACAATTTCAATACCGAAACGCTTACATTGCTCGCTGAAAAAACGGGCTATTTTGTGATTCAATCCTGTTTATCTAAAGATGGTGGTAATCTCACTTTGATTGCACAAAAAACAGAATCGCCAAAACCGTTACTTGAAATTGCAGGTAATTACGAAAACGTATTTTCGACGGTTAAGAATCACACTGTTTTTAATCATTATTTATCGTCATTCCCTTATTCACGCATGCTTGGCAAAGTTCGCAAAATTCTCGATGAACGCAAAGCCACTGCCAAATTCACCGATGCGAAACAAGTTTTAGATTTCTGCTACTCTTCAAATGACTGAACATTCCGATTTAAACCAAAAAACACGTTACCAATTCAACAAACTACAAAAACGCCTGCGCCATAGCGTTGGCGATGCGATTGCCGATTTCAACATGATTGAAGACGGCGATAAAATCATGGTGTGTTTGTCGGGAGGCAAAGATTCCTACACGATGCTTGATGTGTTACTGAATTTGCAAAAAACAGCTCCTGTAAATTTTGACTTGATTGCGGTGAATTTAGACCAAAAACAACCAGGTTTTCCTGAACATGTTTTGCCGCAATATCTTGAATCTATTGGTGTGCCGTATCACATCATCGAAAAAGATACTTACAGTGTAGTGAAGCGCGTGATTCCTGAAGGGCAAACGACGTGCGGTTTGTGTTCACGTCTGCGGCGCGGCACGTTATACGGGTTTGCAGAAGAAAATGGCATTACCAAAATTGCGCTTGGTCATCATCGTGATGATATTTTGGAAACGTTTTTTTTGAACATTTTTTACGGCGGGAAACTCAAAGCCATGCCGCCAAAATTACTCAGCGACGACAAAAAAAATATCATCATCCGTCCGCTGGCGTATGTGCGTGAAAAGGAAATTGAACGTTTCGCCGCGTTTAAAAATTTCCCCATTATTCCGTGTAATTTGTGTGGTTCACAGCAAAATTTACAGCGACAAGCCATGAAAGAAATGCTTAAAACATGGGATAAACAATTTCCTGGTCGTTTGGAAACTATTTTTACCAGTTTGCAAAACGTCGCGCCGTCGCAATTGGCTGATCGTAATTTGTTTGATTTTGTGAATTTGCTTCGTGATCCGACTGCCCCAGCCGTTGAAAATGAACCTCTGATTTAAAGCAACACCACATCGTATTGTTCTTGGTTATAGCCTGATTCAGAACGAAATTTAATTTGTACATCCAAAAAAGCTTCGAGTTCGGCAAGCATATCGGCTTTTTCATCGAGTAGCATTTCAGCTACTTCGGTTGAGGCTAAAACTAAAATTTGTTGTACTTTGTATTGCCGAACTTCGCGGATAATTTCCCGAAAAATTTCTAAACACACCGATTCTGCTGTTTTTAAAACGCCCCGCCCGCCACACGCGCAACACGGTTCGCACATGATATGTTCTAAACTTTCACGCGTGCGTTTGCGGGTCATTTCGATTAAACCTAACGCCGACACTTCAGAAATTTTCGTTTTTGCCCGATCTTTTTCTAAATGTCTTTCTAACGCTTGCAACACTTGCCCACGATGTTCTGCGCTTTTCATGTCAATAAAATCGATGATAATAATGCCGCCTAAATTTCGTAATCGCAGTTGCCGTGCAATTGCTTGAGCCGCTTCTAAATTGGTTTTAAAAATCGTTTCTTCTAAATTTCGACCGCCGACATAACCACCTGTATTTACATCAACAGTCGTCATCGATTCAGTTTGGTCAAACACCAAATGCCCGCCTGATTTAAGTTTTACTTTTCGCGCAAGCGCTTTTTCAATTTCATCTTCGACGCTGTAAATATCAAAAACAGGACATTCGCCCGTGTAATGTTCAATCACAGGCACAATATCAGGCACGAAAACTTCAGCAAATTCAATCAATCGTAGATAGGTTTCTTTGGAATCAATGCGAATTCGCTCAATGCCATCGCGGTACAAATCGCGCAATGTTCGCACGCTCAAAGGTAAATCTTTGTGAATAAATTGTTTGGGCGCGGCAGTTGCGATTTTTGTGCGAATCGATTCCCATAATTTGAGCAGAAATTCCATATCGGCAATTAACACGCTATCTTCGACGCATTCAGCGGCAGTTCGCGTAATAAATCCACCACAGTCGTGTTCTTGTCTAAATTGTTCAAGGCAATTTTTTAAACGTACGCGCTCTTCAGCACATTCAATGCGTTGTGAAATACCTGTCGTATTGGAATACGGCATATACACTTGAAAGCGCGACGGAATTGAAATGTCGGTCGTTAAACGTGCGCCTTTTGTACCGAGTGGGTCTTTGAAAACTTGCACGATAATATGCTGCCCTTCATGCAAATAATGTTCGATATTTGCCGAGCCTTTTTTTTCCAACTCTTTGCTGCATAAATCCGACAAATGTAAAAAACCTGAACGGGCTAAACCAATATCAACAAATGCCGCCTGCATTCCAGGTAAAACGCGGCAAACTTGCCCTTTGTAAATGTTACCGACTAAGCCAATTTTGCAACTACGTTCGATGATTAACTCTTGCAACACGCCGTTTTCAATGACGGCAACGCGGGTTTCTGGTGGCGTAACATTGATGAGAATTTCTTCGCTCATGAAATCACCTCAATGCCTTCTAATGCGAGTAATTGCGCGGTTTCAAATAGCGGTAATCCCATCACACCTGAAAAACTGCCGTTAATACGCTCAATAAACGCGCTAGCAACGCCTTGAATGGCATAACTGCCCGCTTTACCTAATGGCTCACCACTTTGCCAATAAGCGTGAATTTGCGCGTCTGAAAGCGTTTTAAATGTGACTTCGGTGACAGATAACGCAGCATGTTGTTCTTTGCCAAATAAGGCAATCGCGGTAAAAACGAGGTGCGTATTTCCAGAAAGTTCTTGCAACATGGCTTTAGCATCTGCTTCATCTTGAGGTTTCCCCATAATTTTTCCGTTCAAAACGACCGTCGTGTCTGCGGCAAGAATCGGCAATTCTGGCTGAAATTTCTCTTGGCAGGCAGCCGCTTTTTCAAAAGCTAAACGTTGCACATAATCAACTGGCAATTCGTTTAATTTTGGTGTTTCGTCGATGTCTACGACGTGAACTTGATGGCGGATTTTAATTTGCTTGAGCAATTCTTGGCGACGTGGTGATGCGGAAGCGAGAATAATTTTTGGCATGGAAATCCTACGAAATAAATGAATTAAACAGTATGTTAAGCGAATTTTTATGCGGGTTTGAGAAATTTTTAATTCATTTTTTAAATTATGGTTTTGACACGAAACCTAAAATCATGATAAAAATATGCCCGTCGCAAAAAGACGCGACCTCTTTAGCTAAAGAGTACAAAATTATTATAATAACAATGAGGATTTACAGATGTCTGAAGCACAAGAAAAAGATTATTTCTGGTTCTATATCGGTGGCTTAATTGCAGCGACTGTTGTTTTAGTTTTAATGTTAAAAGGCGTTGAAACAAAACATTTGGAAAGTGGTGTAGTTGCTCAAAGCCAATCTGAAGTTTTCCAAAAAGTTGAAAACAGACACAAAAACAACAGCAACTAAGATTTTAAATTTTTAGTACGTTGTTAAAAAAAGCCTAACTTGAGCAAGTTAGGCTTTTTTAATGTCTTATAAAAATGTCCGAATTCCCGCTATGCCCTGCCCGCCTGCAAATTTTGCAGTTTGCAAGTCCGATTTTTGAACACCGCCCAACGCATAAACAGGCAAATTACATTCAATAATTAAGCTCTCAAACGTTTCCCAACCAAGTGGCTCGACATCTAAATGCGTTTCTGTTCTCAAAACGGGTGAAAGCACGACAAAATCCACTCCAATTCTTTGCGCGTGTTGTAACTCTGCTTGATTGTGACAAGAGGCACTGAGCCAATGCAGATTTTCTGGACGCGAATCCCATGTTAACAAATCACTTCCTGTTAAATGAATGCCATCACAAGGCATTTCAACCGCTTTCACCGTTCCCGAATTCACCAATAACAACGCGCCTTGTTCGTTACAAAGAGGATGAGCGATTTCTAAAAAATCGCGTACCTGCGTTTCTGACAAATTTTTTAATCGCGCTTGAATTAACGTAATGCCTTGCGTTAGCAAATGCTCTAATCGAGCTAATAAGTCTTCGCAATCATCATTCAAAATCGCATAAAACGGTGGCAAATAAAGAGACATCAAAATTATTCGATTTGCGGCGGGAAAAATATAATGCTGCAATTCATGGCACTCAGCCCAAATCCAACCTTGTCCCAGCTGACTTTGCGCTTTGCCCGTGTGTTCTATTATATCAAAAACATGAAAATAAATTTCACAGTCGGGATAAGCGTGTTGAAAACTAATCAACGGCACTGCGCTAATCACTTCAATGCCAATTTCTTCACGCAATTCACGCGCTAATGCGGTACCTAGCATTTCGCCACGTTCGACTTTGCCACCAGGAAATTCCCACAAACCACCTAAATGCAACGTATCATGACGACGGGTAATAAAAATCTTCCCTTCTTCATCTCTTACAATTCCAATGACGATTGAAAGCGGCATTTTTTTAATCCTCGGATAACAAATTTTTTGCCCCTGCAAAAAACGATTTTTTATTATTTTCTTTTGCTTCTTCAGAAAGCGGTTTTTTCGCCGTCCAATGCAAATCTTCTTCGGGTAATTCGTCCAGAAAACGGCTATAAGCGCATTCTTCATTTACACCGCGTTGTTTACGATGCGTGCAATAACTGAGCGTACACGTCTGTTTAGCGCGAGTAATGCCAACGTAAGCAAGCCTGCGCTCTTCTTCGATGTTACCTTCGTCAATGCTATTTTGATGCGGCAAAATCTTCTCTTCCACGCCAATTAAAAAAACGTGTGGAAATTCGAGACCTTTCGCCGCGTGCAACGTCATCAAACTGACTTCATCATTCACTTCGTCTTCACGGTTGCGTTCCAAAACGTCGAGCAACAATACTTTTGCCACCAAATCTGTGAGCGTGAATGCTTCACCGTCAGCGGTATTTTTATCAATAATGCGTTGCAACCAATCGAGTAACTCCGACACGTTTTTAATACGCCGTTCTGCCGCATCGCGCGTTGCACTGTCTTCGCGTAAATACTGCGAATAACCAATTTTTTCCAGCAATTCATTCACGAGCTTTATTTTATCGGTCGCTGCTCCAATAAGTGTTGCTTGTTGCAAAATCCAATCATGAAAATTCTGTAGCCGTTTGCGCGGTGCATCAGTTAAATGAGAATTCAGCCCAATTTCACCACACGCGGCAAATAAACTAACGTGCCTCTCACGCGCATACGCACCTAATTTTTCAAGCGTCGTTGCACCAATTTCGCGGCGCGGCGTGTTCACAATCCGTAAAAATGCCGCATCGTCGTCAGGATTTGAAAGCAAACGTAAATAACTCAACACGTCTTTGACTTCGGCATACGAAAAAAACGACGTTCCACCGCTAATAAAATACGGCACCATAAACGAGCGCAAACTTTGTTCAATCAAACGTGATTGATGATTGCCGCGATACAAAATCGCGTAATCTTTGTAGCGCGTGCCGTTCATCAGTTTGTGATGCAAAATTTCCGAGACAATTTTTTCGGCTTCCGCGTCTTGATTAGGATTTGTCAAAATTCGTAACGGCTCGCCATGACCTAAATCGCTCCACAATTTCTTTTCAAACGTATGTGGGTTATTGGCAATTAAATGATTCGCTACTTTTAAAATTCGACCTGTTGAGCGGTAATTTTGTTCGAGTTTAATCACTTCTAAACGAGGAAAATCGCGTTGTAATTGCGCTAAATTTTCAGGTTGTGCGCCGCGCCACGCATAAATGGATTGGTCATCGTCACCCACAACGGTAAATTTTGCCAACGTTCCAACTAGCAATTTCACAAGCTGATATTGCGTTAAATTGGTGTCTTGATATTCATCAACGAGCAAATATCGAATCCGATTTTGCCATTTTTGCAAAACCTCGTGATGTTTCTCAAAAAGTAACACTGGCATCAAAATTAAATCATCAAAATCCACCGCGTTATAAGCGTGCAAACAGCGTGTGTATTCTTCGTAGATTTGCGCGATATGTTTGTCTAATTGCGAATGTGCGAACTGAATCGCTTGCTCGGACGTGATAAACGCATTTTTCCATTTGCCCACAATCGCGGCGTATTGTTCAACCGTTTTTTTGTCATAATCGCCAACGTGTTGCGAAAACAGGCTTTTTATCACGGTTTGTTTATCGTATTCATCAAACAACGTGATTGCCGCTTTATAGCCTAAGGCTTTGTGTTCTTTGCGAAGAATATCTAGCCCCAAAGAATGAAACGTCGAAACGCGCAAGCCGTGACTTTGCGAACCGTGCAGTAATTTTGCCACGCGACTTTGCATTTCTCGCGCCGCTTTGTTAGTAAAAGTGAGCGCGGCGATATTTCGCGCAGGTAAACCTTGTTTAACCAAATAGGCAATTTTTTCGGTAATTACGCGCGTTTTGCCACTGCCTGCGCCTGCTAACACTAACAACGGATGTTCTACTTGTTTTACGGCGGCTTGTTGCTGAGGATTTAGACCTTTCATAAAGAATTGTGTTAGCTCGCCCGCTGTGCATAAAACGCTTTTTTAAACTGCTCAAACTCACCACGTTCAATTGCCGAACGCATTTGCGCCATCAAATCTAAGTAGTAATGCAAATTGTGAATCGTATTTAAACGTGAACCGAGCATTTCTTGGCATTTGTCCAAATGACGTAAATACGAGCGCGAATAATTTTGGCAAGTGTAACAACTACAGTTTTCATCAATCGGTTTGGTATCGAATTCATATTGCGCGTTACGAATTTTCACCACGCCAAACGTGGTAAATAAATGTCCATTTCGCGCGTTACGAGTTGGCATCACGCAATCAAACATATCAATTCCGCGTGAAACTGCTTCAACTAAATCTTCTGGTGTTCCAACGCCCATCAAATAACGCGGTTTACCAGTTGGCATTTTTTGATGAATCGCATCGAGCGTTGCCATCATTTCGTCTTTCGGTTCACCGACCGACAAACCACCAATCGCATAACCATCAAAGCCAATATCGACTAAACCTGCAATCGATTCGTCACGCAAATGTTCATACATGCCGCCTTGCACAATCCCAAATAACGCATTCGGATTATCGCCGTGCGCGTCTTTACTGCGTTTTGCCCAACGCAATGAAAGGCGCATCGAATCTGCCGCTTCTTGAACCGTTGCAGGATACGGCGTGCATTCGTCGAAAATCATTACGATGTCAGAACCGAGTTCACGTTGAACTTGCATCGAACTTTCGGGCGACATGAAAATTTTGCTACCGTTAATTGGCGATTTGAACGTTACGCCTTCTTCTTTGATTTTGCGTAACGCGCCTAAACTGAATACTTGAAAACCGCCCGAATCGGTCAGAATCGGTTTTTGCCATTTCATAAAATCGTGCAAATCGCCGTGTGCTTGAATCACTTTTGTCGTCGGGCGAAGCATTAAATGAAACGTATTGCCCAAAATAATTTGTGCGCCAATGCCGTGTAAATCTTCGGGTGTGAGCGATTTCACCGCGCCATAAGTGCCAACAGGCATAAAAATTGGCGTTTCAACCACGCCGCGATTAAACGTTAA
>JAQTOT010000070.1 GCA_028713145.1 Methylococcales bacterium | reverse complement strand
ATAAGCCTGTTGCGCCCACAAATCAACGCGCTGTGAAAGTTCAGAGTAATCGTAAGCCATGTGGTTTTTCGTCAAAAGTTGCTTCAATGTCGGCAAGTTGCGAAGGAGAAATCGCAAAATGGGTGTCAGTTTTTATTTCTTGTGGCAGTGCGTATAAACGTTGTGAAAGTGGCGAAAAGATTTGGTTTTTTACGGCGTTAAATTGTTGGGCTTTTAAGTCTGATTCGACTTTTTTCATGTAACTGCCAATCGCGCTTTCGGTGAGGAAATTTGTGAGCATGAGCATCGCAGGTGCAATCGCCAAATCGTGCAAACCAATTCCGCCCGTGTAAAGCGTCAACGCAACTATCGCTGCATCAGCCGTAATTCTGGTCGCTCGCAAAGCATTTAAAACAAGCGGCTGTTCTTCTAATTTTTGATACAAACCTTGCGCGGCAAGCTCGACATCTTGTTGAAAATTTTGATGGTACGTTTCGGCAGCATGATTGAATTCTTGCAAAAGGGCAGGGCGGTTTTGTCGTAATTGTTCACTGAGTTCGCGCCACATCGAAGGCGTATTTTTATCGAGTAATTCATGCGCCAATTCGGTCAAGGTATGATTTAACAGTTGTGTTAACACATTCATTTCGTTGCTCATCGTTGAGCTGTTAGAACGACTGCCAAACAAACGACGTAGTTTTTTAAATGGATTTCGCATGGCAACCATAATTCTCGCCACACTCGGAATTTCAAGTAACAGCAATAATTCAGCAATTGCTTGTTTAAAGGTTTCGTAATGGTGCGGGTGATTCAAATAATCACGCTGATAATTTTTCAGCGACTCATCAATCGTTTTATCGACCACAGATTGCCACGAGTCGTAGATTTCATGTTCAGCGCGTAGCGGCTGTGTCCATTCTGCCCAATGCGTTTGTACAAATTTTTGTTCGCGGCGTGAGTGTTTTTCACGTTGCACTTTTTTTGCTAAATCAAAAAGAATGCGTTGTTTTTCGTGTGGAATTTCAGGCGATTTTGTTGTCGGTTGATAAAGTAGTGGCAATACGGCAGGAAACGCATCGTGACGATAATCGTGCCATTTTTCTTTCAGTGATTGCAAAATAATATCTTCTGAGCCTTCGCTTAATTTATTGATACAAATTAACGTTGGTTGGCGCAACGGTTCAATCAGTTTTAGCGTATCCCACACAGTTTGGTCGGCGTATTTTTCTTTGCTCACCGCTAAAATAATAATGTCTGCAAGGGCAATCGTTTTTAAAACACCTTCGCGGTAATCCGTTGAATCAATCGAATCAAAATCGGGCGTGTCCCAAAAAATACATGAAGGTAACAAATGTGATGATTTTTCAGTTTGCGTTATTGCAAAACAATTCGGCTGATTTTTATCTAAATTTTTCGTTTCAACTTGCTTAAATGGTGAAAAATAATTCACCACGTTTTCGCAATCTTTTAATTTTACATTGTGACAAAAACCTTGCGGATGCACCGTATAACCTGCCAACGCACTCACCTCTGCATTTTGTGATTGCAAAAAAACATTCGTGAGCGAACTTTTACCCGCTTGCGTTGGGCCAATAATGGCACAAGACAGCGGCAAATTTTCAAGATAAGCCGATTTTTTCAAAAATGCCTGTGCCAACGTTAATTGTTCAAAAATGGGCTGGTATTTTTTTGTATCGGTGGAATTTGCGCTCAACACAACGTGGTAACGCTGGCGAAGTTGGGTGATAAATTCGAGCATAAAAAAATGGCTTTCTGTTTATAATAGCCGAGTATTTTACTTTGTTTGTCGCGTTTCCAATCCATTCATTTTTATTTAATTGAGGCTTTTGCAATGAAAAAATTTCCCCTTATTTTGGCTTTAGTTAGTTCCGTCACATTGGTGGCGTGTGGTAATGGTCAAAAAATCAACGCACATAACGAAAAAACCGCTTACAAATCCGTGCGAATGATTAAGCCACGTTTGCAAGAAGAATTACGGGTGCAATATGAAATGTCGTTTTGGATGATACGCGATGAGAAAAAAGACGAAGCTGAATTTTTAAAAACTGTTGATGGCAAAATGCCTGAAGAAATCATTGCGATGGGCAAAGAAATTTATGAAAAACGCAAAGCAGCTGGCGTTGCCGAATATCAAGAATACAAATCATGGGATGACATGATGGCAAAATATGACCGTGACCGTATGAAACAAGGTAAGCCAAAATCAGACGTTAAACGCGATGTTAGCGATCCTGTAAAAGCAAATGACAATATCAACTACCAGTTGTAAATTGTCATGTTGAGCAAAATCATCATTCGAATGAGTTGCACGTTTTGTTTGTGTGCGGCGTTAACGTGCGTTGCTAGCGATGAAAAACGCGAAGCACAAATGGCACAAGATGTGCAAAAAACGTTGAATGTCGGTCACGCCGTGTGGCTTGAGGCGAATGGCAAAAAGTTTTTAGGGTTGCGAACTGACACCCCTAAGAATCCGCGTGCAGGCATGATTATTTTACTGCACGACACAGGCGGTCATCCAAATCAACAAGCGGTAATTAAAAATTTACGCGCTTTTTTCCCAGAGCATCATTGGGCAACGCTATCGATTCAAATGCCCGTTCGTGAAGCGTCTGCTCCTGTGCAAGATTATTATTCGCTCCTGCCTGAAGCCAAAACACGGTTGTTAGAAGCAATTAAATTTGCGAAATCTGAAAAAGCTGAAAAAGTGGTCGTGATTGGTTATGGATTAGGCGGTTTGATGGCGAGTTACGCGCTTGCAGATAATAAAAATAACGATGTCAATGCGTTGGTTACGATTAGTTTGCCTGTGCCTCAAACCAGTGAAATTAACGCTCAAACGTTGCAGTTGCTTCCAAAATTAACGTTGCCAGTGTTGGATATTTTCGGTGAAACCGATATGCCTGATGTGGTGAGAAATGCGCGTGATAAACAAGTGGCGAGTAAAACAAATCCGCATTATCGCCAAGTTAAAATCGACAACGAAGGACATTTATTTTTGCATGACGATGGTTTGCTCGTTAAACGTATTTACAGTTGGTTAGGTTCTGAAGAATTAAAAAAATGGGCGGACGCTAAAGCCGCTGAGAAAAAAGCGAAAGAACCCCAAAAACTATAAAATTGAGCGTCACCACAAACAAAAAACGCGACGTGAATGTCGCGTTTTTTTGTGATTTAAGACTGATTAAAACGTACTACCGAAAGTGGCTTGGTAACGTTCTTTGAATGAATTGAGTGTGAAGGTGTGATTTTGAGTGCCTTGACTCTCGATTTTGATTGCCCCCATCAATGACGCAATGCGCCCCGCGACTTCCCAATCTAATTTATTCATCAAACCATAAAGTAATCCTGCGCGATGGGCATCACCGCAACCTGTTGGGTCAGCTAAATTTGAAACCGATGCAGCGGGGATGTTGATTTCTTTGCCTTGTGTGTAAATCGTTGAACCTTCACCGCCGCGAGTTACGATTAACGCTTCGACTTTTTGCGCTAATTGCGATAAATCTAAGCCTGTGCGTTCTTGCATCAATTCAGCTTCGTAATCATTCAATGTTAGCCATGTTGCTTGTTCAACCAATGCCAGTAACTCTGCCCCGTCAAACATTGGCATACCTTGACCTGGGTCGAAAATAAAGGGAATTTTCAAATCTGCAAATTGCTTCGCATGTTGTTGCATTCCCTCTTTGCCATCAGGTGACACAATACCGATGCTGATTTTTGCATCAGTTGGAACCGAGTTTTCATGCGAAAAACTCATGGCACCAGGGTGAAATGCAGTGATTTGGTTATCGTCTTCATCAGTGGTGATGTAGGCTTGACCTGTGAATTGATGATCGAGTGTGCGAATGTATTTGCGACTGATTTTGTAACAATCCAGCCATCGTGCATACGGTTCAAAATCATGTCCAACCGTTGCCATAATTTGTGGTTCTTCGCCGAGTAATTTCAAATTGTAGGCAATGTTTCCCGCACAACCACCGAATTCACGGCGCATTGTTGGCACTAAAAACGACACACTGAGCATGTGGACTTTTTCAGGCAAAATGTGATTTTTGAATTTATCGTGAAACACCATGATGGTGTCATACGCCATTGAACCGCAAATTAACGCGCTCATAAAATTCCTTAATTAAAAAATAAAATAACTGTCCAAGTAATCGCCGCCCAAATGAGCGACAACATCACTGCCGCCGAACCGATGTCTTTTGCGCGTCCAGAAAGTTCATGATGTTCAAAACCAATGCGGTCAATTGCGGCTTCGACGGCTGAATTGAGTAATTCGACCAATAAAACCAGCACGACGCTACCAATCAAGAGCAAAATTTCGATGGGGGTTTTAGCGAAATAAATGGCGGCTGGGCAGGCGATAACGAGTAATAAAATTTCTTGCCTAAAGGCTTCTTCATGTTGCCACGTTGCTTTGAAACCAGCAGCTGAAAAAAAAGCAGCGTTGTAAATGCGTTTTAAGCCTTTTGCGTTTTGATTTGCCATGATTATGCGGTGATCATTGTTTCATAAGCAGAATGCGAAAGTAGGTTTTCTACTTCGGTTAAATCGGTTGCTTTGACGCAAAATAACCATGCTTCGTATGCGGAATCGGTAATTTTCTCTGGATCATCGACGACAGCTTGATTAACAGCAACGACTTCACCTGAAACGGGGCTTGAAATATCAGAGGCAGTTTTAACAGATTCGATGGTCGCGCAGCTTTCGCCTGCGGCAACTTGTTGACCTAATTGGGGTAACTCGACAAAAACTAAATCGCCCAATTCTTCTTGAGCAAAATCAGTAATGCCAACGCGCACGATATTATCGTCTTCGATTTGCGCCCATTCGTGGGATAAAGCGTATTTTAGATGTTCAGGCAAAAGACTCATGACAGAATTCCTGCGTGGTTAAAGATGGATTTTTTGTGAGAAAGTACAATGTTACAGCGAAGATATATGGCGTCCCCAAGGGGGTTCGAACCCCTGTTACCGCCGTGAAAGGGCGGTGTCCTAGGCCACTAGACGATGGGGACCTAGATATTTTTGAATTTTGAAACTGTGAATCTAAATTGGCGTCCCCAAGGGGGTTCGAACCCCTGTTACCGCCGTGAAAGGGCGGTGTCCTAGGCCACTAGACGATGGGGACTAGATTTAGATTTTAATACACTTATTGGTGGAGCTAAGCGGAATCGAACCGCTGACCTCAACACTGCCAGTGTTGCGCTCTACCAATTGAGCTATAGCCCCGTATTGAGACGCGCATTTTACAGGTTTTGGTTTCAATGTCCAGTTTAAATTTTGATTATTCACTTCTTGTATTCAAACTGGACATTCTACGGTCATTTTAGGCGAAATTCTGCTGATTGCGCGTGTGCTGTTAAACTTTCTCCGCGAGCCAGAATTGAAGCAACTTTACCCAATGTATTAGCCCCTTCAGCCGAACAGTTAATTAAACTTGAACGTTTTTGAAAATCATAAACTCCGAGCGGCGATGAAAAACGAGCGGTGCTTGACGTTGGTAGAACATGGTTTGGTCCAGCGCAATAATCACCTAACGCTTCAGCCGTATAACGTCCCATAAAAATTGCTCCAGCATGACGAATTGATTCACACAATTTTTCAGGATTTTCGACTGATAACTCCAAATGTTCAGGCGCGATAATGTTTGCGACGTTAGCGGCTTGCACTAAATCTGAAACCAAAATCAATGCGCCACGATTAGTAAGCGAAGTACGAATAATTTCCGCGCGTTCCATTGTGGGTAAGAGTTTGTTAATGCTTGCTTCAACGCTTTCCAAATATGACGCATCATCACTAATTAAAATTGATTGTGCATCTTCATCATGTTCGGCTTGGGAAAATAAATCCATCGCAATCCAATCAGGATTGGTTTTGCCATCACAAATAATCAAAATTTCCGATGGTCCTGCAATCATATCGATGCCAACTTGACCGAAAACCAATTTTTTCGCTGTCGCCACATAAATGTTTCCAGGCCCGACGATTTTGGCAACAGGTGGAATCGTTTGTGTTCCATAAGCCAGTGCCGCTACGGCTTGTGCGCCACCGATAGCAAACGCTCTGTCCACACCCGCCAAATATGCCGCAGCTAAAACTAATTCGTTAGTTTCGCCATTTGGCGTTGGCACAACCATAATCAATTCTGGCACGCCTGCGACTTTCGCAGGAATAGCATTCATTAACACAGACGACGGATACGCCGCTTTTCCACCTGGAACATACAAGCCCACACGGTCTAACGGCGTAACTTTTTGACCCAGCACCGACCCATCCGCTTCGGTGTATTGCCACGAATCCATTTTTTGTTTTTCAGCGTAAGCGCGAATTCGCGCTGCTGCTTGTTCTAAGGCTTTTGCTTGTTCAGCGGGCAAATTATCCCAAGCGGCTTTCAATTTTTCTTTTGAAATTTCTAATTCACTTGCCACCGAAACGGTGCAATGGTCAAAGCGATTGGTGTATTCAATCACTGCCGAATCACCGTTTTTACGCACGTCAGCAATGATTTCTAACACGCGCTGATGAATCGCTAAATCGTCGGTTTCATTCCACGCGAGTAAATCTTGCAATTGTGCGTTGAAATCCGCATCGGCTGCGTTGAGTTTTTTAATTGAAATCGTCATAAATTAAACCTCTGATTTTTGCGGATGTTGACGCGAATTTGGGTTCAGTAATTTGTTTAGTGCATTGATATAGGCTTTTGCTGAGGCAATAACGATGTCTGTATCAGCACCTAAACCGTTCACAATTCGACCTGCTTTTTCTAAGCGCACAGTTACTTCACCTTGTGCATCGGTGCCGTTAGTGACGTTATTTACCGAATACAATTCGAGTGATGCGTCAGATTTAACTAATTGTTCAATCGCTTTTAACGTGGCATCCACTACGCCGCCACCGATTGAATTACCTGTTACTTCTTGATTATTCACGCGCAAAGTTACTACGGCATTTGGCACTTCGCCTGTTTCAGAACACACTTTCAATGAAACCAATTTAATGTGTTCATCTTCGGTTTCAATCGTCGTTTCAGAAATCAGCGTTTGTAAATCTTCGTCAAAAATTTCGTGTTTTTTGTCCGCTAATTGTTTGAAACGCGCAAACGCATCGTTTAATTCGGCTTCACTTTCAAATTCAAAACCGAGTTCTTGAATTCGGCTTTTGAACGCATTACGTCCAGAATGTTTGCCTAAAACCATACGATTTGCAGACCAGCCCACATCTTCTGCTCGCATAATTTCGTAAGTTTCGCGGCTTTTCAAAATGCCATCTTGATGAATGCCCGCTTCATGGGCGAAGGCATTTGCCCCGACAATCGCTTTATTCGGTTGAACAGGGAAGCCTGTAATCGACGAAATCAATTTTGAACAAGTTAAAATTTCACGCGTGTCGATGCGTGTTTGGCAATCAAACACATCGTGGCGGGTGCGAACTGCCATCACCACTTCTTCAAGTGAGGCATTGCCTGCACGTTCGCCTAAACCGTTAATTGTGCATTCTACTTGGCGTGCGCCATTCATCACGGCTGAAAGCGAATTGGCAACTGCTAAACCTAAATCGTTGTGGCAATGCACTGAAAAAATCGCTTTGTCTGAATTTGGAATACGTTCAATTAAATTTTTAATCGTTGCGCCAAACTGTTGTGGAATGCTGTAACCGACTGTGTCGGGAATGTTCAGCGTTGTTGCACCTGCGTTAATCACCGCTTCTAAAATGCGACACAAAAAATCTTCATCAGAGCGACCCGCATCTTCAGGTGAGAATTCAACATCATCCGTATATTGACGCGCCCGTTTTACCGCTTTCACAGCGTGTTCAATCACTTGCTCTGGCGTCATGTTGAGCTTCATTTGCATGTGAATCGGCGAGGTCGCAATAAACGTATGAATACGCGATTGTTTCGCGCCTTTTAACGCTTCACCAGCACGGTCAATGTCTTTATCTAACGCACGCGCTAGACCGCAAACCGTGCTGTCTTTAATAATGTCAGCAACTGCTTTCACCGCTTCAAAATCTCCCACGCTTGCAGCGGGAAAACCTGCTTCCATCACGTTAACTTTTAAACGTTCTAACGCCCGCGCAATGCGGATTTTTTCATCTTTTGTCATCGATGCGCCAGGGCTTTGTTCGCCGTCGCGCATTGTCGTATCAAATATAATCAGTTGGTCTTTCATAAAATTATTTAATCCTAAATTTGAATAAAATTAACCTTTGCGTCCTTGTAATTTTTTGCGGCGACGCATAATAAGCGTCACTGCTGGACCTGAAATGGCATAGCCTAAAAATAATAAAAATAACATCGTTTGTGGTTGTGCCATCACAAAGGCAATTGCAAGCATGACTGAAATAGCGACAAAAAATGGCACTTTTCCTTTCAAATCAATTTCTTTAAAGCTCGAATAGCGGAAATTACTCACCATGAGCAAGCCCGTGCAAATTGTCAAAACGATTGCGGGATATTTGAGCATTTCAATATCCCAGCCGTGTTCGAGTGAAATCCAAATAAATCCTGCCAAAATCGCCGCCGCTGCTGGACTTGGCAAACCTTGAAAATAGCGTTTATCGGCTGAGGTTAATTGTGTATTAAATCGTGCCAATCGCAACGCGCCACCAGCCGTGTGAACAAATGCGGCAAATAAACCGAGTTTTCCCAGCGTTGAAAATGCCCATAAGTACATAACCAGCGCAGGCGCGACGGCAAATGAAACCATGTCAGATAAGCTGTCGTATTGTGCGCCAAATTCACTTTGTGTATTGGTTAATCGCGCAACTCGTCCGTCTAAACCATCTAAAATCATGGCGACAAAAATCGCTACCACCGAAATATCGTAATGTTGATTCATCGCAGACGTTATTGCGTAAAAACCAGCAAATAACGCGCCTGTTGTAAATAAATTAGGGAGTAAGTAAATGCCGCGACGGCGAATAGTTAATTTTTCAACGGTCATAAGTGCCACAAAAGGTGTGATTTCAATGCGGCAAATTATACACGAAACCCACTTGACTAAAAAAATGCACTGCGATTGTCGTATTTAGGAGAACTTGAAAATAAATAGTCAGTGAATTGTGAAATTCCAAGATAAAACTCCCTTGTCGGTAAAAGTTTTTGCGTAAGATAACGTACTTTAAAAATAAAAGGGGCTTTCCTTGAATCCACAAACATGGCTAGAAGAACACGGTGACGCGCTTTATCGCTATGCATTATTGCGCGTTCACAACGAAACGGAAGCGCAAGATTTAGTACAAGAAACGTTTTTAGCGGCGTTAAAAAACAGGCAAACATTTTCGCAACAATCGGCGACACGAACGTGGTTAATCGGTATTTTGAAACATAAAATCATTGATTTAACGCGCAGACAATTTCATGAATCACCGATTGATGAGGACTTAGCAAGCGAAGACCATTTACTTGACGATTTTTTTAATGAAAAAGGGCATTGGATTTCACCACCCACTGCGTGGAATAATCCTGAAAAATCGCTTGAAAACACGCATTTTTGGCAAATTTTGCATCAATGTGTTCAGCATTTGCCGCCTAAATTTGCTTATTTATTTACCCTAAAAGAATTAAATGATGTGACTAATGAAAAAATTTGTAAGGAATTAGAACTCAGCGCGACTAATCTTTGGGTGATGTTGTTTCGAACTCGTTTGCAGTTACGGCAATGTTTGGAAATTCACTGGCTTGGACAAAAAGGGGGGTCATAAAATGCTAAGTTGCAAAAAAGTGAGTTTGCTCGTTGTTCAGTCACAGGAATTGCCGTTGCGTTTTTCACAAAAAATGTCGGTGGGCATACATTTGTTAATTTGTCGTGGATGTCGTGCTTTTAAAAAACAAATGACATTTTTACAGCATTTTATTAAACGTACGGACAATGATGATTTTGTTGATGTGAATTTGCCAAAGCAAGCAAAAGAACGAATTAAACAAACATTGCTCAATCATTTTTAATTATTTACTTTTTGGAGTGTCTTATGAAAAAAACATTAGGTTTTGTTGGTGGTGCGTTAGTCGTTGGTTTAGCAAATACAGCGGTTCAAGCAAGTGATTTGTTTGGTGCAAATGAATTAGCAAACGGTTATCAAATCGTTGCTGAAGCGGATGCAAAAGCAATGGAAGCAAAATGCGGTGCAGATAAAAAAGCAGCGGAAGCAAAATGTGGAGCGAATAAAGCTGCAACTGAAGCAGCACCTGCCGTTGAAGGCAAAGGTGCAGAAGGCAAATGTGGTGAAGCAAAATGTGGCGCAGATAAAAAAGCGAAGTAATTTTTACTCAATTTGTTTCATTTCAATACCGTTAATTTTTTGAAAATTAGCGGTATTTTTATTTTTAGAAGAGGGATTTATGGAAACAAAAAATGTGGCAATTGTTCTTGTTGACATCAGTGGTTACACAGAATTCACGCAGGCACACAGCAAAACCAGTCCAATTCACGCAGAAGAAATCATCACTGAATTACTCGAAATTGTGATTGATAAAGCCCAGTATCCGTTGACACTCAACAAATTAGAAGGCGACGCGCTGCTTTTGTATGCAGAATTAAATGACCATTCAAAAGCGCAAGCTATTCAAAGTATTTTCAATCAAGTGAATACGTTTTTTGGAGCATTTCATTCAAAATTAAATGGTTTAAAACAAGCACGGGCAATTTGTCCATGTGAGGCGTGTCAAGGAATAAATAAACTACAACTCAAAGTCCTTTTGCATGGCGGGGATGTTGTGTTCAAAAAAATGCGCCAATTTGAAGAGCTTGCAGGTGAAGACATGATTGTCTTACATCGCTTGTTAAAAAATAAAGTTAAATCAAATGAATACATTTTAATAACCGATGTCATTTCGTCATTTCTTGATGAAAAAGGTGAAAATCACGAGGAAAATTATCCCGATTTAGGAAAATTTAACGTGAGTGTTTTTTATCCCAAAATTTCCACAGAAAATGACTTACCACCTGTTGCACAATCTAATATCGCGCTAGTTTGCGACATTGCCAAAAAAGACATGACGACAACATTTAAGAAAAGTTTACATAAAATATCCACATTCGATTTTATTGCGCCTTTGTTATTACGACTGTATTTAGTCCCCATTTTTTGGATGGCAGGATTGCACAAATTTAATGCTTTTAGCGATACCGTCGAATGGTTTGGCAATGCAGAATGGGGGTTAGGTCTGCCATTTCCCTTCTTGCTCACTATGTTTGTGACAGTAACAGAACTTGCAGGGGCAATTTTTTTACTGCTAGGTTTTGGTGTTCGATTTATTTCGATTCCGTTAATTTTAACGATGATTGGCGCGGCATTGTCTGTTCATTGGCAAAATGGTTGGCTTGCGATTGCTGAAGGGGAGGGCAGTTTTTTTGCTTCTGAACGAACTATTGCCGCAATTGAACGTCTCAATAAAGCGAAAGATATTTTGAAAACGCATGGCAATTATGAGTATCTAACTGAATTTGGTAATTTTGCGATACTAAACAACGGTATCGAATTTGCCGCAACGTACACAATTATGTTGATTGCACTTTTATTTTTAGGTGCGGGGCGATATGTTAGTGTTGATTTTTGGCTAAAAGAAAAGGTTTTTAAATGATTTTACCTTCTACATTACACGGCGCAGGTCTGGGCTTGCGCCGTCCTTTTTTAAGCGAAATTTTGCAATCGCCACAACCTGAAGTGGATTTTTTTGAAGTTGCGCCTGAAAACTGGATAACCATTGGCGGCAAATTAGGCAAACAATTTCGTGCGATGACAGAGCAGCATAAATTTGTATGTCACGGTTTATCGCTTTCAATCGGCAGCTGTGACCCACTTGATGAAGCATTTGTATTGCAAATCAAAAACTTTATGCAAATCCACAGCATTGAACATTACAGCGAACATTTGAGTTATTGTTCTCACAACGGGCATTTGTACGATTTAATGCCAATTCCTTTTACGCAAGAAGCGGTAAAACACGTCGCGGCGCGAATTAAACGGGTTCAAGACATTTTAGAGCGCAAAATTGCTATCGAAAATGTGTCGTATTACGCGACAGTTGGGCAAGAAATGACCGAAATAGATTTTTTCAATGCCGTGATAAAAGAAGCGGATTGTGATGTGCTGCTTGATGTGAATAACATTTATGTGAACAGTGTGAATCACGGTTACGACGCAGTGGAGTTTTTGAATGCAATGCCTGTTGAACGAATTACTTACGCGCATATTGCGGGGCATTTCAAAGAAGCCGAGGATTTTTTAGTTGATACGCATGGTGCGCCGATTATTGACCCTGTTTGGGAATTATTGCGCCACGCTTATGCGCGTTTTGGTGTGTTTCCAACTTTGTTGGAGCGCGACTTTAATTTGCCGCCACTTTCTGAATTAGTTGATGAAGTGAAACACATTAAATCACTCATGTTGTTCTAAACCTTCTAAATACTGAGCAATCACTTTTCCTGCAATTGGCGCAGCGACCGAGCCGCCGTGTCCACCATTTTCAACGACAACTGCAACAGCAATTTTTGGATCATCAGCAGGTGCGAAAGCAATAAATAAGGCATGATCACGCAATTTAAAATCGATGGCATTTTCGTTGTAACGCGCATCTTGTTTGATATTGAAAACTTGTGCAGTCCCCGTTTTTCCTGCGATTTGATAAGTAATTTTCTTGCCGATATTTTTTGCCGTGCCGTGTGCGTCATGCACCACGTCAATCATCGCATTGGTGATATTTTGTACATTTATTTTTTTAAGTGGAATCGTATTACTTGCCGCTTTTTCGTTTGATAGCGTTTCATCTTGAGTAACAATTTTATCTACCAAAAATGGCGTGACGACATTACCACCGTTAGCAAGT
>JAQTOT010000069.1 GCA_028713145.1 Methylococcales bacterium | reverse complement strand
ACTTTCAGGCGGTGGGGCGAGTTTTAACGTATTCAGTTCTAAAACGCGATCGTCAGTTTTAGCCTCATCGCCCCACCAAATCAGCACATTCACATTAAATACGTCCACAGGTAAACCGCGTAAATCGAGTTCAGGTGAAATGAACGTTTTTGGATTTACGCGCACACGCCAATGATAAAAATTATTTTCAACACCAATTTCTTCGCTTATTTTTAGCGGCTTTTCAACACCTGTTTTGGCAATCAAATTATGAGCAATTTGCACTGCATTAGTGTAATCGTCAGCCACTTGTGCGGTCGTAATCCCAGACGAAAAAATTTTCATCAAAATTCCCAGCGAAACCGCCAAAATTGAAAAGGCGATAATCATTTCTAAAAGCGAAAAACCGCGTTGTTTAATCATTGTTAATTACGTTCATTGTTGATTGAAGTGCAATTTTTGAAAAAGAATAGCACAACAAAACTGCCTTTTATGCGCTTAGAACAAAACGTCGCAGGCGATTTGCTTTTCATGCGCTAAAAAATTTTTCCAAAATTACGTTAGACTAATCGTGTAAAACAAAACGAAAGGAGAAGATATGTTTGATGTCGGATTTTCAGAGTTAATCATGGTGGGACTCGTGAGTTTGCTCGTGATTGGCCCTGAGCGATTACCTAAAGTAGCAAGGGTTGCAGGCTATTGGCTTGGAAAAATGCAACAAATGATTGCTAATGTAAAAATTGAAATTGCTCAAGAATTGCACGCTGAAGAAATTCGCCAATTGCTCAAAGCAAATCAAGAAATAGATTTTAACGATGATGACAAAACAACAGTAGATGCGTTGCCACCTAAAACAGAAAAAATAAACACATCAGAAAAAACACATGAGTAATCCCAATTTTTCAACGGCTGATCTGCCCTTTTTATCGCATTTAATTGAATTGCGTAATCGCTTGCTACGTTGCGTGATGTGTATTGCCGTGTTTGCGTTGCCGCTTTCGATGTATGCCAATGAAATTTACGCCATTCTCGCGCAGCCATTGATGGCACATTTGCCACAAAATAGTTCAATGATTGCAACCAACGTTACCTCGCCGTTTATGACACCGTTTAAATTGTCATTTTTAACAGCCGTTTTTTTATCTGTGCCGTTTATTTTGGGGCAATTTTGGGGCTTTCTTGCGCCTGCACTTTATAAAAATGAACAAAAAGCGATTTTTCCACTACTCATTGCTAGCACAATTTTGTTTTATTGCGGCGTGGCATTTGCTTATTTTGTTGTTTCACCACTCGCATTAGGTTTTTTCACCGCTGCTGCGCCGATTGGCGTGACGGTCATGACCGACATTGAAGCCTATTTAGATTTTGTTTTAACGTTATTTTTTGCGTTTGGTGTGTGTTTTGAAGTGCCAATTTTTACGATTGTCGCGGTTTGGTCGGGTTTTACGACTGTTGAAAGTTTAACGGAAAAACGCCCTTACGTTATCGTTGGTGCATTCATTATTGGGATGTTTTTAACGCCGCCAGATGTGTTATCGCAAACATTACTTGCCGTGCCAATGTGGTTATTGTTTGAAATTGGATTGTTATTGGCACGACTTAAAATGCGTCCTGCAAAAACAAAAGATATTGTCACCACACCGCGTAAAAAAGTTAAAAAACGTCGTGTGAAATAATTACATTCGCTCTAAAAGGTAATAGCTTTATGTCCATCAAAAATTTTTCACGTCATTTCGCATACATACTGACAGTTAGTGTGGCATTGAATTTAACGTCATGTTCGACAACGCCAGAACATGAAATTACGCCAATTCAAAAACCGAAAGACATTGCGCCACCTGTTCAAGTTGAGCCGCAACCGATTGTAAAACCGCCGATGCCTGAAGCAACGACAACGCCGCTTTCAATCAATCAAAACGTTAAAAACTTCGTTCGACAAATGGTGACAAAACACCATTTTGATGAACGAGATTTAACGCAATTATTGCAATCGGCGGTGATTAAAGACGATATTTTGAAACGTATTTCGTCGCCATCTGAAGGGTTGCCGTGGCATAAATACCGCAAAATTTTTCTTACCCAAGCCCGAATTGATAGCGGTGTGAAATTTTGGCAAGAAAACGCGCAAGCCTTAGCGACAGTTTCGCAGCAAACAGGCGTGGCACCTGAAATGATTGTAGCAATTATCGGTGTTGAAACGGGTTACGGTAAAAATATGGGCAATCATCGGGTGTTAGACGCATTGGCAACGCTTGCTTTTGCGTATCCGCCGCGCAGTCCTTTTTTTACAGGCGAACTCGAACAATTTTTGCTTTTGTGCCGTGAAGAAAATAAAGACTCACGCGAACCACTAGGCTCTTATGCTGGAGCAATGGGTTATCCGCAATTTATGCCAAGCAGTTTTCGCGCCCTTGCCAAAGATTTTGAACATGATGGGAAACGTGACATTTGGCAAAATCCACGCGATGCAATTGCGAGCGTTGGCTATTATTTTCAACAAAACGGTTGGCAAGAAGGTCAAGATGTTGCCAAAAAGGCGAACGCTATTGGCTCGCAATACAAAGCCTTTTTGAATAAAGATTTAAAACCTAACGCAACGGTTGGGCAATTAGCACACACGGGCGTTAATGCAATGGAAAATATCCCTGCTGAAACCAAAGTGAAATTAGTCGCGCTCGAACAGGTAGACGGCGACGAATTGTGGCTAGGATTTCATAATTTTTACGTTATCACTCGCTACAATCACAGCCCGTTATATGCAATGGCAGCTTTCCAATTAAGCCAAGAAATTAAGCAGCGACGATAAGTTAGATTTTTTTGGTATCATAAGCTCGATTCGATAACGCCTTGCGTGTCGATGTTTTTAATAACAATAAAATTTACGACTTAGGAGCTTTGACAATGAAAAAAATAATGACACCTTTTGCTGCCGCGATGGGCGCAGCGTTAATTTCTAGCGTTGGTGTAACAGCTGCAAACGCTGAATCAAGTGTATTTGGTGCAACTGAATTATCATCAGGTTATATGCAGCTTGCAGCCGCTGAAATGGCATGTGGCGCAGGCATGAAAATGGATAGCCCTAAAACCGCAGAAGGCGCGTGTGCTGGCATGAAATCAGCACCTGAAGGCAAATGCGGCGACATGATGAATGGCGACAAAATGAAAAAAGGCATGGAGTCAGCTTGCGGCGCGATGATGAAAGGCAAAGAAGGCGCGTGCGGTGAAATGCACGGCGCAATGAAAGAAGGCGCATGTGGCGGTATGATGGGCGGCATGGATCATAGCAACGGCGTAAAACCAAGTCCAACAAAAGCATTAGATGATTCGCCATTGTACGACGTTCATCCAGCACATAAATAATCGAGGTCTCGACATGAAAAAAATTACAACTTCGTTTGCGATTGGCGCAGCGTTAATTTCGGGCGTTGCAAACGCAAACGCAAATCCATTTGGCGCAACAGAATTACCAGCGGGTTATATGCAGCTTGCTGCCGCTGAAATGGCATGTGGTGCAGGCATGAAAATGGAAACACCTGCGCCTGCGCCAAAAGTAGCAGAAGGCGCGTGTGCTGGTAAAAAGAACGACGCAAAAGATGCGGATGCAAAAAAAGCAGCTGAAGCACAAGCCGCTGAAAAAGCACCGAAAAAGTAATTCCTAATTACAAAATAAAGGCGTGATTTATCACGCCTTTATTTTTCATTGTCGTAGCATCAAAAACGAATTTTTATACAAAATGAAAACAACAAATATCAACTTTATCGGCAATCGAAATATCGCACTCATTTTTTCAGGGCTTTTGTCACTGATTTCAATTATTTCGCTTGCAACACAAGGTTTGCACATGGGGATTGATTTCACAGGCGGTACGCTAATTGAAGTCGGTTATAAAGAACCCGCAGATTTAAATGCGTTGCGTCAAAAACTGGATGCGGAAGGTTTTGAAGATGCAACCGTGCAAAATTTTGGCAGTGCAAAAGACGTTTTAATTCGCCTTAAACTGCAAGAAGGCGTAAGTAGCGCAGATTTAAGCACAAAGGTTTTAGATTCAATTAACAAAGATGTCGCTGAAACGGCCAGTTTGCGTCGTGTTGAATTTGTAGGTCCTCAAGTCGGCGACGATTTAGCGGAAGATGGATTTTTGGCATTGCTTTATTCGACGATTGCGATTTTGGGTTATATCGCATGGCGGTTTGAATGGAAATTCTCACTCGGTGCAATTATCGCTACGTTCCACGACGTAATCGTGACGCTAGGCTTATTTTCAATTCTCGGTTTAGAGTTTGATTTAACCGTTTTAGCCGCCGTTTTGGCGTTAATCGGTTATTCGCTCAACGACACGATTGTGGTTTATGACCGAATTCGTGAAGGCTTTCGTGAATTCCGTGACAAATCGACTGAAGAAATTATGAACATTTCTGTGAACGTGACATTAAGTCGCACCATTATGACTTCATTGACCGTTTTATTGGTGTTGGTATCGCTCTTTTTCTTAGGTGGTGGAACCATTCATAATTTCGCGTTAGTGCTTTTATTTGGCGTATTTTTCGGTACTTATTCATCAATTTTTATCGCAAGTCCTGCGGCATTGCTTTTAGGCGTTAGCCCTGCGGATTTGATGATTCCCGTAAAAGATAACTCTGATATTGCTCATTTGCCTTAGTTTTTGAATATCAAAAAAGCCTCGTTTGCAGTGCAAACGAGGCTTTTTTTATTGCTCTAAACCTGATGGACTTTCAGATTTCTTGGCTTTTTTACGATAAGTACGCTTCTTTTTAGGCTTATCGGATTTCGGTTGCGCTTGAGGCTGCGTCATTTTGCGCCGCTCAGAATCGTTTACACTCTGGTATTTTGTCCACCATTCAGCCAATTCTGTTGGCGCACAGCCAGCTTGAGCGCGGAGCATTAAAAAGTCATACGCGGCTCGAAAACGCGGATGCGCTAAAAATTTGCTCGGTTTTGCACCAACGCGAAATTCAAATTTTGCTTGCTGATTCCACACCTCTCGAATCGCAAGCGTCAAATGGCGCGGTATCATGGTTCGACGAACTTGCTGCGTAAGAATCTCACTTGCCGCTTGAAAATGTGCAGTGGTTTCATCTAAACCGTGCGACATTTTTTGCTTTGCAAGCTGCAACATGGGTTCATACAACAACGCGGCAAACAAGAAATACGTTGTCACAGGTTTATTTTCTGCAACGCGATTGTCCGAATTTTGTAGCGCGTTAATGACCATCATTTTCGGGAAATGTGCTTCTTCGTGTGCCAAGATTTTGTCAACAGCAGGGAAAAGCACCTCAAACAAACCATAATGACGCAGCATTTCAAAGGTTTGCACACCGTAACCCGTTAAAAATAATTTGGCGACTTCATCATGCAAACGCGCTGCTGGAATACCTGATAATAAATGCGCGTTCAATGCAATTTCACGTTCGCAATCGTCGTGTAATTTAAAACCTAATTTCACGGCAAACCGCACAGCACGAAGCATTCGCACAGGATCTTCTTTGAAACGCTCACTCGCGTTGCCAATTAAACGGATTAAACTCGCTTTGTGATCGGCTATTCCGCCCACATAATCGACAATCGAAAAATCACGAATGTTGTAATACAGTGCGTTAATGGTGAAATCACGTCGCCATACGTCGTCATCAATCCCACCGTAAAGATTGTCTTGAAGAATTCGACCTTCTTTGGTTAGTCGCGCTGCATCGCTTGCCGTTTCACCACCGCTTTTACGAAATGTGGCGACTTCAATAATGTCCCGTCCGTAAATAACGTGTGCTAATCGAAAACGTTTGCCAATGATTCGACAATTTGAAAAGAGTCGGGCAATTTGCTCGGGCAATGCGTTTGTCACCACATCAAAATCTTTTGGTTCGCGTCCTAGTAGCAAATCTCGCACACAGCCGCCCACTAAATAAGCATCAAAGCCTTCTTTTTTGAGTTTATATAAAACTTTTAAGGCATTTTCGCTAATTTGTTTGCGTGAAACGGTATGCTGATCGCGTGAAACAACGGCTGCGCCATTGTATGTTTCTGTTACAACGCGAGGAATGACAGGGTCTTTTCGGGTTAATTTTTCACGCGCAATTTTTGCTGATCGAATCGGAACTCTTTCAGGCTCGTCAGTATCTACGAAATTTTTTAAAAAAGTTAAAATGGCGTTCACACTCAATTTTTTGTTCACAATGTGGTTAATATGATTGCAATTCATGCACAGTTAATCAACATTTGTTTTCTTTTACTTTGCCCTTTTGAATAGAGTAAAATCGCGTTGTTTTTTATTCTTTTGCATACGCGACAAAGTATGCACGTTTTAATTTTGGAGTTGTTATGTTTAAAAATGTTCTCGCCAGCTTGATTGATCACCCCATTTTAACTAGTGTATTTCTAAGTGATTTTTTAGTGTTATTGTTAGGTCCACGCTTGCCGTTTATCGCCTCATTTTTATTATTTAGCGTTTTGATTACGCTTTGTTTGTACTTTGGACAAAAATTAGCGTTATTTAAAATTTAAATGCCGAAATTTTAATGTCTACGCCAAACTTATTGCGTCGTCTTGCAGCTATTTTTTACGATTCTTTGTTATTACTTAGCGTTTTATTTTTGTCTACCGCGTTAATTTTGCCATTTAACGCGGGACAAGCATTTTCAACAAGTTGGCTTTATTCGCTTTATTTATTGTGTGTGAGTTTTGGTTTTTATGGCTGGTTTTGGACACACGGTGGACAAACATTGGGATTGAAGGCATGGAAACTGCAAGTTTTAACAATAGATAAAAAATCGATAACATGGCGACAAGCATTTTTACGTTTTAGTAGTGCAATAATTTCATGGGCAGTCTTAGGAATAGGTTTTGCTTGGGCATTAAGAAAGGATAAACGTTGTTGGCATGACGTATTTTCTAAAACAGATATTTTTTATAAAAATTAACGGATTTAATCATTATGGCATTGTGGGCGAATAATCTTTTTTCTAAAAAGACAGAAGAATCTGGAAAAGCAACTGAAATGCACGCAGGACAAGCGAATGCGAAGCCGCTGACGGTGAGTAATGAAAAACAACCGTTAGCGGTTTTAAAAAAACTCGCACCAATTCGTGATTTGCCTGAAGGTGACATTGCACAAATTGAACAAAGTACCTCAACGTATGCTCCAGATTCAGTTATTTTTACGCTGGGTGAAAAAAGCGAGCATATTTATTACTTACTTAAAGGCAATGTCGAATTAGAGTCTGATGGTGGGGCAAGTTATTCCATTGTTGCAGGTTCTGCGCTTTCCAATTTACCGCTTAATAGTGGAAAAATATGCGGAGCAACCGCAGTGACGAAAGAACCCTGTACATTGCTATCCATTCCAACAACCGTTGTACAATGGTGGATTAACAAAAGTAAAAATCAACAAGAAGGCGGCACATTAGAAGTTATTGACATTGAATTCCCTGCTGAAATTCCTGATACCCAATTTTTTAATAGTTTCGCGCAAGCCTACCGCGAGAATAAACTGAGTTTGCCTTCGTTGCCGCAAGTTGCCATTAAATTGCGTAAAGCAATGGAAAATCCCGATATTGGCGTAAAAGAAGTCATTTCAATTGTTCAAGTCGATGCGCCAATTGTGGCGAAACTCATTCAAGTTTCAAATAGTGCGTTATACGCCCCCACATCACAAATTAAAAATTGCCACGATGCCGTCACACGCTTAGGACTTGAAACAACGCGTAAACTCGTTATGGGCATTAGCGTCAAACAATTATTCCAATGCAAATCGCCTGAGTTAATGTCAAAAATGCAGCAACTTTGGAAACAAAGTTTACACGTTTCGAGTTTGAGCTTTGTTCTCGCGCAAGAAGCAGGTGGCGTAAATCCAGAAGACGCATTACTTGCTGGGTTAATTTGCGATATTGGTGCAATTCCGTTAATTCATTTTGCCGAGCAACATCCTGAAAGTTATCCCAATTTAGATGATTTACAACTCGTAATGCCTTATTTAAACCCACCTGTCGGCTCGCTCGTATTGCATACGCTAGGTTTTGCAAAGGAAATTACTGAAATTCCTAAACACGCCGAAGATTGGTATTACGAGAGCAATAGTGACAAATTAACGCTTATCGACGTGGTTATTTTGGCAAAATTACACAGCTATTTCGGCACACCACGCGCGAAAGAATTGCCATTTATCAATTCAATTCCCGCTTACGCCAAACTCAAAAATGGCAAACTCAGCCCAGATTTTTCCCTTGATATTTTAGTCAAAGCGCAACAACGCATTGATGAAGCAATGAGTATGTTTGGTTAATGATTGAAAAACTACTCGCTTTTTTACAAAGTCTATTTTTGCTGCCGTTAGGGGATGTGCAAAAATCGCCTGATCATGTTGAAATAACGCCTGAAAACGCGCTAGAGATTTTTAACAAATTACTTGCCGAACAAGAAGCAAACAAACCTGAATCTGCTAATGTTACGCACGTTGTCCCAACACAATGCACAACGCCAATTTTTACCAATACCGAAAATCCGCAACCAACCAGTTTGCTTCGCAAACTCGCGCCATTACGTTTTTTATCTGAAAGTACCTTGGCGCAAATTGAGCATAAAACGTTGCATTACACTGCTGAATCGGTTGTTTTTATCGTCGGTCAGCGTACCGATTATGCGTATTATTTGTTGCAAGGCGGCGTGGAAATGCGTCCACAAGGTATTTTTCCCTATCCCGTGAATTCTGATACCGCACAAGCTCTCATGCCTTTAAATTCGGGGTATTTGTGTGGTGCAACGGCGATTACAACTGCGCCAAGCATTATACTCGCCGTATCTCGTGTCTTTTTACAACGATTAAGTCAACAAAAATATCGTTACACCGCAGGGACTGAATTTGTAAAAAGTGGCTTGCCGCGTTCATTACCCAATAATCGTTTTTATGCAGATTTCGCTCACGCTTATCAAGATAATAAATTGAGCTTGCCGAGTTTACCGCAAGTGGCTTTACGCCTTAAAAAGGCGGTTGAAGAACCTGAAGTGACGATTGCAGAGATTGTGAATATCGTGCAATTTGATGCAGCTATTGTGGCGAAATTGATAAAAGTCGCTAACAGCGTTTTTTATGCCGCCGAAGTGCCGATTACTAATTGCCATAATGCCGTAATTCGTTTAGGTCTTGATGGTACACGCCGTGTGGTGATGGGGATTAGCGTTAAACAATTATTTCATTGTCAAAATCATCAATTAAAAACGTTGATGGAAGCAAATTGGCGCAACAGTATTTATTTATCGAGTTTGTGTTTTATTTTGGCAAAAGAAAGTAAAACCGTCAGTCCAGAAGATGCGTTACTTGCAGGCTTGATTTGTGACATTGGTAAAGTACCTGTGTTTAATTTTGCTGAACAGCTAAACACACCGCCTGATATGCGCGAATTAAAAGCCGCAATGCCTTTTTTAAGTCCCTCTGTTGGCACATTGATGTTGCACAATTTGCATTTTCCACCTGAGTTAGTAAATATCCCTAGATTTGCCGAAGATTGGTTTTACGAAAGTGGCGAAGAAAAGTTAACGCTCATTGATATTGTCATTTTGGCAAAACTGCACAGCCATTTTGGTTCAAAAAAAGCAAAGTATTTGCCGTTTTTAAACACAATTCCTGCTTACGTTAAACTCAATGAAGGAAAATTAAGCGGTGATTTTTCGCTAAATATCCTGCACAAAGCGCAAGAGCGCATTTACGAAGCAATGACCTTTTTTACTTAAACGAGATTTTAAAATGCACTCTTATCAACATGAATTTATTGAATACGCGCTGGCTTGCGATGTTTTAAAGTTTGGCGAATTTGAATTGAAATCGGGGCGAATTAGCCCTTATTTTTTCAATACAGGTTTGTTTAATACAGGCGCACAGTTGCAAAAATTAGGTAAATTTTATGCTCAAGCCTTAATCGCTGCGAAAATTGAAGTCGATATTTTTTATGGCCCAGCTTATAAAGGCATTCCGCTCGCCGTTGCCACCGCGATGGCTTACGCAGAAATCACAGGCGGGGACATGCCGTTTGCATTCAATCGTAAAGAAGCCAAAGATCACGGTGAAGGAGGCTTGTTAGTCGGTGCGCCGCTCAATGGTCGTGTGTTAATCATTGACGACGTGATTACCGCTGGCACATCAGTGCGTGAATCGGTTGAAATTATTAACGCAGCAAATGCTACACCTGCTGCTGTTTTAATCGCGCTTGACCGTCAAGAAAAAGGACAAGGCGAAACCACCGCTATTCAAGAAGTAAATACGCGTTTTGGTTTGCCTGTAACGGCAATTATTAACGTCACACATATCATGGATTATTTAAAATCGAAAGGTGAACTCGCACAACTTGCTGCAATCGAAGATTATCAAACGCGTTGGTGCGTTAAATTTTAATGTTGCCGCTGAGTTTATACGTTCACATTCCGTGGTGTTTGAAAAAATGCCCGTATTGCGATTTTAATTCGCACGCTGTTAAAGACAAACTTCCTGAAAATCGCTACGTTGATTTACTACTTGCTGATTTAGCCAGAGACGTAGCGTGTTATCAAATCGACCGTCCGCTGCACAGTATTTTTATTGGTGGCGGAACACCGAGTTTATTTTCCCCTGACGCAATTGATAAATTATTACGAGGCATCAAAGCTCAAATCCCCTTTGTTTCAGATATTGAAATCACCTTAGAAGCCAATCCCAGCACATTTGAATTTGAAAAATTTGCAGAATTTCGTGAAATAGGAATTAACCGATTATCAATTGGCGTGCAAAGTTTTGATGAAACGCTTTTGCAAGAATTAGGGCGCGTGCATTCGGGCAAAGAAGCAATTTTAGCGGCTGAAATGGCGCACAAAGTTGGTTTTGAAAATTTCAATTTAGATTTGATGTTTGGTTTGCCAAAATCGACGCTCGCGCATACTGAAAAGGATATTCGCACCGCGATTGCACTGGAACCGACACATTTGTCGTTTTACCAACTCACGCTTGAACCGAATACTTATTTTTACCGTTATCCGCCTGTTTTGCCTTCTGATGAGTTGATTTTTAATATCCAACAACATTGCCAAAACATTCTCGCAAAGCACGACTACGCGCAATATGAAGTGTCTGCGTACAGTTTGGCTGAGAGACAATGCCGACATAATTTAAATTATTGGCAATTTGGTGATTATTTAGGCATTGGTGCAGGCGCACACGGAAAAATTAGTTTGCTGTCAAAAATCATTCGTACACAAAAACATAAACATCCTGACCGCTACGAAAACGAGTTTGACATCATTGAAAATGTGATTGAGCAAGCAGAAATTCCACTTGAATTTGTAATGAACCAATTGCGTTTAAAAACAGGTTTTTCGCTCGCACATTATGAAAATGCAACAGGCTTGAATGCGAAAACGCTCGAACCTGCTTTAACAAAATGTGTGCAAGCAGGTTTAATTCTTGAACAAAATGGAAATTATCGTTGTAGCGAAAAAGGTTGGGATTTTTTAGACAGCGTATTACAAGAATTTATTTAATCGTCGTCTTCATCTTCAAAATCATCGAAATCCTCATCAAAGTCGTCTTCGTCTTCCGTTACATGATTTTGAAAATCGTCCTCGTCAAATTCTTCTTCAATTTCAAACAAGGCTTTAAGTTCACGATAAATCAAACGTGAGGATTTGGGTGGTTTTCCTGCCCCAAATTCTTTCTGTGCATTTCGCATTAGCTGACGTAAATGTTGTGAATCAGCGTGCGGATATTCGTCTAATAATTCGGTTAATGCGCTCTGCCCTTCTTTTAATAAACGGTCACGCCATTTTTCAATCAAATGATGTTCACGCACGGCGTGTGAACTTTTATTTTTAAATTTGGCAACTTTTTCAAAAATGGGTTCGACTTCACTTTCCATTTTGTAAAATTGCTGTGCAATGAATTTTAATTGCCGCTTGCGTGCGCTTTTATGCGGCATTTTGGCAATTTCTCGAATCGCATTTTCTAATTTTTCGGGCAAGCCTAATGAGGTAATCTGCGTTGATTGCAACGTTGATATTTCTTCACCAAGGGCATTTAATAGGGCAATCTCTTTTTTGATTTGAGTTTTATTCGGTCGGACGGCGTAATAAACGATATTTCCTTCATCGTCGTATTCATATTCGTAATCGTCGTCTTCTTGTTGGTGCGGTTTTTTGGTGATGTATTTGGACATTTTTGGCGGGTTAAAAGTATGTTGTTGCCAAAAAGATAACATATTTGCGGCAATTTACCGAATTGAAAACCAAAGAAAATGCCGTTGAAAAACAGTCCATTTTTCAACGGCAATGATTTGTTAACGTTTCACAGCAAAACGAAGCTCTAGGGCTTGCAACGCATTCACGCATTCAGATGTGTTTTGCAATTCAACATTGCTTGGATCTGCACGGCATTCTTTATTTTTAGCTTCTGCATCTTTGATATTGGCAACATACCATGCCATCGTTTTACTCTCTGACGAACTCTGTGCATTGGTCGTTTGAAGTGCCATCACGGCAACTAACGCTGAAACAGCCGCAATAAAAATAGCGGTGCGTTTTTGTGTTTTATTCAAATTTGGCATTGTTTTCTCCCAGTTAAAATACTGACCTTGTGTGAAGCCTTACGAGCCGACAAACTCATAAGTTGGAAATAGTCTAATCGTGATTTAACTGTTTGAAAATGTGACAAATCGTCGCGCGACAATGTGTCGCGCGTCATTTTGTCGCAGTATTTATTTGAGAGAATAATAATTCATAAATTCTCTCCGTCGCGCCTTGATTTTGAGCAACAAAATGTTTTGCATTTGAAACTAGTAAATTTCGTAATTCGGGCTGGTGATAAAGTTCAAGAATTGCAGATTCTAATTTTTCGACATTTTCACATTGAATG
>JAQTOT010000225.1 GCA_028713145.1 Methylococcales bacterium | reverse complement strand
GAACTTGCGAACACGCAATACTACGGTTGGGCGCACGTTAATCGTGATTTATTGTTGCCGACAAAAGAACAATTTGAAACCGCCGAAGCCATTGCACAAGCGTTCAAAGAAAAAGTCGCTGGCAAAATGAAAATTTATTACGTTGTGCCTGATTTTTACGAAGACCGTCCGAAAGCGTGTATGAATGGTTGGGCAACCACATTTTTAACCATTGCGCCAGACGGTGCTGCCCTGCCCTGCCATTCAGCGCGAGAATTACCAAATTTTGAATGCCCAAATGTGAACGATTTTAGCGTTTCAGAAATTTGGAACGATTCAAAAGCGTTTAATTTCTTTCGTGGTTTTGAATGGATGCAAGAACCGTGTCGCAGTTGCGATGAAAAAGAAAAAGATTTTGGTGGATGTCGTTGCCAAGCCTATTTGCTCACAGGCGATGCCAGTGCAACAGATCCCGTTTGCAGCAAATCACCACAACATGGCGTAATTGATGAGTTGCTTGCATCAGCACGAAAACAAGCGTTAAACGGTAACGAAAAACCGCTCGTTTTTAGAAATAGCAAGAATGCGCGAGGCTGAAATTCGCATATAATTACCGCGTAACTTTTTACATTTTTACTTTTTAGGAAAAAACACAATGAAAAAACTCACTCTTTTGTTATCACTTGGCGCATTCATGTTCACGTCAGTGGCTAGCGCACACGGCCCCGTTCGTCAAAAACTCGAAAAAGACATCACCATCAATGCACCAGCGGCAAAAGTTTGGAGCATCATTAAAGAATACAATGACTTGTCATGGTTGCCTGTAGTTAAAGGTGTTGTTGCAACAGGTGGTAATGAAAAAGGCGCGTCACGCACTTTGACATTAAAAAATGGCGGCACAATTACCGAAGAATTGAAAAAATACGATGCAGATAAAATGTCTTACGATTACAAAATCACCGACATCAGCACCACTCACACTATCGTACATTCTGGTGTAGAAGAAAAAGTGCCTGTTTTCCCAGTCGATAACTACGCGGCAAGTATCAAAGTAGAAGATAAAGGCGGTTCATCAGTGGTTTCTTGGAAAACGGGCTATTACCGCGCTTATATGAACAACAATCCACCAGCTGAAATGAACGAAGAAGCAGCAAATACAGCGGTTAATGCCGTTTTAACAGAAGGTTTGGCAAATTTAAAAGCATTGGCTGAAAAATAAGTGTTAAACATTTCAAAATGGACGGTAGCGATGGGAGTCGCTGCCGTTTTTTTATCTGCTCCCACGCAAGCTGCGCCACTCGCTTACATTACCAATCAACTCGGTGATAGCGTTTCGGTTGTGAATCCCAAAACAAATACGGTTGAAAACACCATTCCTGTTTCGGGCAAACCCGCTGGCGTTGCTGTCGCGCCAAATGGTGAACGTGTTTATGTTTCCACGCCTGACGCGAAAGGCGTGGCAGTGATTGATACCAAAACAAACACTGTCATTTCAACCATCAAATTAACTGAAGGCGCGTTAGGCATTGCGGTTTCACCCGATAATTCGCGTTTATTTGTTGCCGATTGGTACGAAAACAAAGTTAGCGTGATTGATACCAAAACCTTAGAAATTATTGCCACGCTTGACGTTGAAAAATCGCCTTCGGGTTTAGTGGTGAGTTCGGATAATCATTTTTTGTATGTGGCAAATCGGATGAGCAATTCGGTATCACAAATTGATTTAAAAACTTTAAAAACAAAAAACGTCACACCCGTTGGTAAACATCCTTTTGGTTTAGCGTTAGATTCGAAAAATGAACGTCTTTACAGTGCAAATGTGCAAAGCGACGACGTGAGCGTTTTAGACACAAAAACCATGCACTTAATCGCAACGGTTAAAGTTAATAAATTGCCTTACACCGTAACGCTTGCCAAAAAGGATTCGCTCCTTTTTGTAACGAATCAAGAAGATGGCAACGTTTCTGTTATCGATACAAACACGTTAAAAGTCATCAAAGAAATCACCGTCGGCGACAAACCCGAAGGCATTTCCACACATTCCGACGACGTTCACGTCTACGTTGCAAACTGGTTTGACAACACCGTTTCCGTCATCGACGCAAACAAACTTGAAGTCATCGAAACCATCAAAACTGGCTCAGGCAGTCGAGCTTTTGGTCAATTTTTTAGTCGCTAAGTTATGTCATCACAAGCGGTTATTTATTCCACTTTTTATGTTGAAGACAGCGCGGAAATCGTCAATTGGTTTGCTGCAAAAGAGTGGACGGTATTTTTAGACAGTGGTCATCCGCGTAGCAAACAAGGGCGTTACGATATTATTTCGGGAAATCCTGTTTGTACGCTGCAAACGCGCGGCGAAAATACCACGATTACCACGAAAAATGACGTAATTGTGACGAATGAAAATCCGTTTGAACTACTTAAAAGTGAATTAAATCGTTACGCACAAATGTTTGATTCAAGCAATATCGCGCATTTTGATTTGCCATTTGTGGGCGGTGCAATGGGGTATTTTTCTTACGATTTGGCAAGGCATTTAGAAAATTTACCGACACTTGCTCAAAATCCCGAAACAATTCCTGAAATGCAAGTTGGCATTTATGATTGGGCATTAGTGGTTGACCATGAAACAAAACAAAGTTTTTTGATTTGTTACGACCAAAGTGAAGAAAAACTAGACGAAATCTGTGAATTTTTAGCAGGTGTGCAAACGGTGGATAACGACATTGAGTTTGCCATTACTAGCGACATTAAAGCCGATTATTCACAACAAACTTACGCACAAGCATTTCAAAAAATTAAACGGTATTTAAAAGAAGGCGATTGTTACCAAGTCAATTTAACGCAGCGTTTTTCAGCAAGTTGCAACGGTAATACTTGGCAAGCCTACGAAGCATTACGCGAAATCAACGCCGCCCCCTTTAGTGAGTATTTGAATTTCCCAGAGGTGAAAATTTTGAGTTCGTCGCCTGAACGATTTTTAAAACTCAAAAATGGACACGTCGAAACCAAACCGATTAAAGGCACTCGTCCGCGTAAATTAGATGAAGTCGAAAATGCCGCGCAGCTTGACGATTTAATTAACAACCCGAAAGACCGCGGCGAAAACGTGATGATTGTCGATTTATTACGCAACGACATCAGCAAAGTTTGCCAAAACGTTCGCGTGCCGAAGTTGTTTGAAATTGAAAGTTATACAACGGT
>JAQTOT010000224.1 GCA_028713145.1 Methylococcales bacterium | reverse complement strand
GTCGTTTAACAGAAGCGCAACGGATTGCCCAATTAGGCGATTGGGATTGGGACGTTCAAACCAATGAACTGCACTGTTCGGATGAAACTTACCGCATTTTGGCGATAACAGAAAACTTAGTCGAATGGCGTTTTGACCGCTTTTTGAATCGTATTAAAACCACAGACCGCGATAATGTCGCCGCCACGTTTATTCATGCACAAAAAGTAGCTGGAAATTATGACGTGGAATATCGGGTGAACGGTAAAAACGGCGACTACAAAATGATTCACCAACGCATTGAAAGTCGTGCTGATGTTTCAGGAAAAATTGTGCGAATAATTGGTACGCTGCAAGACGTAACCATTCAACGCGAAATGGAAGCAAAAATTCGTTTAGCCGCACAAGTATTTGACTATATTGGTGAGGCAATTGTCGTCACGGATGAAAATAACAATGTAACCTTAATTAACAAGGTATTTACAGAAATTACCGGTTATAGCAGCAACGATGTGTTAGGGCGTAATCCAAATTTCCTCAGTTCAGGTAAACAAAATGCGAACTTTTATGCCACTATGTGGGATGAAATTCGCGCAAATGGTGTATGGAAAGGTGAAGTATGGAATCAACGCAAAGACGGCACGGTTTACCCTGAAATTTTAACAATTACGACGATGCGTAATACACACGGTGAGGTCATCAATCACATCGGAATTTTTTCAGATATTACGCAGCAAAAACGCGCCACTGAACAAATCGAATATCTCGCGCATTACGACAGCTTAACCGGTTTAATGAATCGCATGGCGTTGCAAGAAGCCTTTGAACTCGCCTTGCTCTCCTCTCAAAAAAATCAACAATTACTGGCATTATTGTTTATTGATTTAGATGGTTTCAAAGCAGTGAATGATAATTTAGGACACGATGTGGGTGACGAAGTGCTGAAAATTACCGCCGACCGGTTGAGAAAAAATGTGCGGGAACGCGATTTAATCGCCCGTTTGGGTGGCGATGAATTTGTAGTAGTTTTGACACATTTAACGGATATGCTCCACATCATACCGATTGCTGATAAATTACTTCATGCGTTAAACCAAAGTATTTCCGGTGAAACGAAAACACTCTCCATTACGCCAAGCATTGGCATTGCCGTCTATTCTGAAAACTGTAATGATTACGAAAAATTATTAACCAGTGCAGATAAAGCCATGTATGTAGCGAAAACACACGGTAAAAATAATTATCAATTTGCGCCCTAACGATGACAAAAAATTATGAGTGATTCCGACGAAACTTATACCCAAGAAACAATTTTAAACGTGCGTAGCGTTTTAGCACGGCATCGTTTGGTCGAAGAATTAGTACGAAAACAAAATTTAGTTGAATTGCAACGTCTGCTCGAACAACTCGATGCTGACGCGATGGCACAAATGCTAGAAATTTTTTCGCATGACGATAGGCAAATTGTTTGGGATTTAATCGCCGAAAATCGTAAAGAAGAAATTTTAATTGCCATGCCTTACGACACACGGGTTGAATTGGCTGCCGATTTTCGACCGCGTAATCGCAATATGGTGATTCGTGTTTTTGATTTGCACGAGGGTTTATTACGGCAAATTCCTATCGAATCCAAAGCTGATTTAACGCACGCCAAACCCATTTGGATTGATTTGGTCATGCCCGAAGAAGAACATTTGAACTGGGCACAAGATGTTTTTGGTGTGGATTTACCTGACCCCAAAGACTTAACCGATTTAGAAACCAGTGCGCGGTTTTATGTCGAAGACAATGGCGATGTGCATTTACATTCTGATTTTTTGCTCGACCGCAAAGATGAATCACGCAACGTCGCGGTGGCGTTTGTCTTAAAAAAAGAAACGTTATTTTCAGTACGCAGCGAAGAATTACCCGCGTTTCGTTTGCAACGTTTACGCGCTCGTGCTGAATCGGATTACATTTCCGATGCAAAAGATTTGTTGCTCGATTTATACGCCGCCGATGTCGAATATTCGGCAAACGCATTAGAAGATATTTACACCGAACTTGAAGCGGTGGGACGACAAGTCTTTAAATCCTACATGACCGACGAAGAAGCCGCGAAAATTCTGGCAGCAATTGCCGAAGAAGAAGATTTAAACGGGCGTATTCGCCGCAATGTTCTCGATACACGTCGGGCATTATCCTTTTTAATGCGTGGTAAATTTTTATCGGAAACGCAACATGAAGATGTGCGCGAGATTTTGCGTGATATAGAATCGCTCGATGGTCACACATCGTTTTTGTTTAATAAAATCAACTTCCAAATGGAAGCAACTGTCGGTTTTATTAACGTTAATCAGAACAAAGATATTAAACGTCTGACTGTCATTAGTTTAGTTTTTATGCCGCTGAATGTGATTGCGGGAATTGGCGGAATGTCAGAGTTTTCGATGATGACAGCGGGGATTCCTTGGCAAATTGCCTACAGCGGTTTATTTGTCGGTTTAGCGTTCGTCTCTTGGTTTACATTCATGGGTGTACAATTTTTTGAACGCCGTAAAATTAAACGTTTATCCTTAGAAAATCGTAAAGCCCAGCAACGATGAGTTGTTGGCTAGTTATTGCCACGTCAGCGCGAATGCTCGCGCAAGCGGCACAACGTGAAGGTTATGATGTTTTGGCAATTGACTGTTACGCCGATGTGGATACAAAACGTTATGCCAAACGAGTTGTTCGTGTCTATTCACTTTCTGTTGAAAATATCAAAGCCGCGCTCAAGCCGTTAGAAAAATACACAATTACTGGCGTGGTTTATGGCAGTGGTTTTGAAACATTCCCCGAAAGTCTGCATTTTTTGCAAAACCATTTTCCACTATTAGGAAATTCCCCAGACGTTTTTGAGCGAGTACAAAATAAAAAAATATTTTTTGCCGCACTGCAATCTTTAAACATCCCCTACCCTGAAACGCAATTCAACATTCCTGCTTCTTCGCATTCACAAACGTGGTTATCTAAACCGTTAAATGGACAAGGCGGTGTGGGTATTTCATTCGATAATTCAAATAAAATCAACGTTTATTGGCAACATTATTGTGAAGGACAAGCTGGTTCAGTTTTGTTTTTAGCCGATAAAAATAAAACCACCGTGATAGGTTTTCATCGTCAATGGACGCAATCGATTGGTGAAAATGACTTTTTATTTGCCGGTATTTGTCATGACGATTCCATTTCA
>JAQTOT010000068.1 GCA_028713145.1 Methylococcales bacterium | reverse complement strand
TAATTTGGCACACCATGTCGTTGCAGTTGCGTTAATTGCTCAATTGTTTTTTCTTTATCGCCTTGCCAATTTTTAACGGTAATTTCAAAACGATTATTGGCAAGCACACCACGTTTGAGTTTTCGTGCGTGGCGCGTGACTAGCAAAATTTGAATGCTTGGCGTTGAAAAATTCTGCCAATTCGGCTCTTCGCCTTTTGGCAACCAAACGCTAAACCATTGCGTTGTAACCGCGTGCCGATCTTTCAAACCTGCATAACCAATATCGCGCTGACGAACACCTGCAAATCTCGCTAATTGTCTTGCGACAAACTCAGTGTTTTCACCTGTTTTTTGAATTTGCAAAAAAATATGTTCGCCGCTGCCTGAGGGTTCAAATGCGAGTGTTTCTTCAACAATAAAATCTTCAGGTAAATGGCGAATTTCACCCGTTCCAGACGGTGAACCGTAAGCGTAATTCCAAGGTGGGAGTTGCTGTAAATTCATTATCACTCCAGATACAACTTTCGTTTGCGCCAAAATGTAGCGCGACTCATGCCCAAACTTTTTGCAGCGGCATTCACATTTTTATTTTCATTTAACGCCCGTTCAATCGCGCTTTTTTCATCTTCAATCGTCAAGTGTTGCGTTTGAATAATGGGGGCAGCTGTTTCACGAAATTCAGGCGGTAATTCCGTTGATTTCAAAACCGTGCCACGTCCTACAGCAAACGCATATTCCACTACATTTTGCAGTTCTCGAATGTTGCCGTGCCACGAATAATCGAGCAATAAACGCATCGCTTCGGGTTCAATTTCTTCAATGTTGCGTCGATTTTTTGCGTTATGACTTTCGATAAAATGCCAAAGCAATAAGCTAATATCTTCACGGCGTTCACGCAGCGGCGGCAAATAAATCGGCACGACACGCAAGCGATACATTAAATCTTCTCGAAAGCGTCCATTTTTGACTTCTTCGCGCAAAGAACGATGTGTTGCGGCAACTAAACGTACATTGACAGGCATCGAAATCACGCCGCCAACGGGGATAAAATTCCGTTCTTGAATCACGCGCAATAATTTTGCCTGTAATTCAAGGGGTAATTCTGCAATTTCATCTAAAAATAATGTCCCGCCATTAGCTCGTTGAAACAAACCATGATGATCTTTTATTGCACCAGTGAATGCGCCACGAACATGTCCAAATAATTCACTTTCAAGCAAATTTGCCGACAATGCCGCGCAATTCACCGCTAAAAAAGGGGCATTTTGGCGCGCACTTAAATCGTGAATGGCACGCGCGACTAATTCTTTGCCCGCACCACTTTCACCACGCACTAAAACGGTGGCTTCCGTTTCTGCGGCATTTTGAATAATTTGAAATACGTCGCGCATTTCAGGCGAGCGAGAAATTAAACCGTGAAAGTTTTGGACATTATCGAATTGCATAACTTTTATTTTTTATTTTGTGAATTAAATAAACAAAGCCCCGATTTGCATGGCAAATCGGGGCTTTACTTAATGTCAAAAATTACGCTTCGTTTGCTGCTTGGTCAGCGTGATACGTTTGATAAACATAAACGGGGATATTCAAATCACCCAATTTTTTCTCAATCAATGGCAATACATCCGCCCAATCTAAACCACCCGTTCCAGTCCCTAATCGTGGCAAGGCAAGCGAAGTGAAATTTTCTTTCACGGCGATTTTTGCTAGGGCTTTAAGAGAATGTTGTACATTGCTCAACGTTGCTTTGCCATGACGATGGTCATGACTATCTGCGCCTTCTTGCGTAATTAAATTCACAATATGAACTGTACTACCTGTTCCTTTCCAAAAATTGTTACTTTCCCACGGAATGTGCATTCTCGCACCACTCCACATCCACGCTTCACCTGCTTCTGGACTGTGTTGATGACACCAGTGATGAAAATCTTTGTGCATTGATGGATACGCATTGTGCAACTGTAAAGCTAACCCTTTATCCATTGGGTCGTTAATGCCTACGCCTTGTGCAATGGCGTGAGCTTTACTGTGTAAAATATCGCCTTCTACTAAATGAATCATGAGATTTTCCTTATTGTGATGGTTAAAAAATTATTGTTATTTTGTGATTTGAGTTTGCCAAAATTCAAGCGTTGGATTGTTCAATAATGTTCCGATGAATTCACGCGCTTGGACTAAATTTTTAGCGGCGGTTTCACCTAAATCTTCGCCAAGTTCAAAACTTTCTGCGCCAATGGCAAGTAAAAAACACGGCGGCGGCGTTTGTTTTTTAATAGTTTGATAAGTGTCCAAAATTGCAGCAGGACTCATCGCGTGCGTGGTATGAGTCAAATCTCGAACAGGTTGCAAACGGGTGAATTCAAACGCTGTTTCGCCTTTCACCGACGCATCGACAAAAATGACTAGCTCACGATTTTCTAAATCAAGTGCGTGTTCAATTTGAAGCTGAAAATCGGTCAGTAAATCGATATTAGTTAAATCAAAACGCGCTTCGATGTGTTCTACAATCAGCACACCGAGCGCGTCGTCACCACGACTTAAATTGCCATAGCCGAAAATTAGGATTGGTTTAGTCATTTAAAATTTGCGTTGAAGTTTCACTTATATACTTTGCTTCGATGCCCAATTTCAACAACGGAAATTACAATTTGAGCATCAATTATTCGACACAATAATCGAAAATTTCCAACACGATAACGCCACATCCCGCGTAATTCTCCTTGCAAGGCTTTTCCTTGTTGTCTTGGATTTTCAAAATGTGGCAAATCGTTATTGATAAAGTTGAGTAACCTTTTTCTATCCGCGTTATCAAGTTCTTTCAAAGACTTAACAGCTTGGGGCAAAACTTCAATTTGCCATTTCATGATTAAATTCATCTAACGACAAAGTTTTCATCCCGCTAGCTTCAAATTCTCGCCACGCCTTTTCCAAGATTCTCGCGTCTTGATAATCTTCGATAAGATTTGTTAACCAAACAGTTACGGGAATTTTTTCAGCAGCAGCAATTGAAGTTATTTGCTGTTCTAGTTCTATTGGTAACGCCAACATGATTATTTACCTTAGCTCTTAATTCGCTCAATTTTACCCGTGTCATGCTTGACTAATTTATCAATCATTTCACCTTGTGCGTTCACTAGTTCGAGTTGCAAGGGCATTTTACCCACAGCGTGTGTCGCACAAGACAAACAAGGGTCATAAGCACGAATCGCCACTTCCAAATTGTTGAGCAATGGTTCGGTTAATTCCTGTCCTGACAGATACTCTGCTGCCACTTGGCGCACCGATTCATTCATTCCCATGTTATTGCTCGTCGTCGAAACGATTAAATTCGCTTTGGTCACAATGTCGTTTTCATCGACTTGATAATGATGGAATAACGTGCCGCGTGGAGCTTCAATTACGCCAATACCTTCAAAACGTCTTTCACCTTTTGCAGGTTCTTCGAGTTTTAAAACGTCTGGGTCGTTTAATAATTCTTTGATGCTTTCCGCGCAATGCAACACTTCAATCAATCGCGCCCAATGAAACGCCAACATACTGTGAACCATCGCTTCACCGCCGTGCGCTTTAAACGTCACTCGTTGTTTTTCAGCAAGCGGCGTATTGATGTAATCACAGTTATTTACGCGAGCCAAAGGTCCAACGCGATACCAACCGTTTTCTTTGCCAATCGAGGTTAAATATGGGAATTTCATGTATGACCACGAACGCACTTCTTCGTGAATGTAATCGTTGTATTTGCAATAATCGATATGGTCAAACAGCGTTTTTCCATTGTCGTCTTTTACGCGCAAACCACCGTGATAAAGTTCTAACGCGCCATCAGGTTGTACCATGCCTAAATAATTACTACGAATCGTACCGAAATCGTCGTAAAAGGGCAGATTTGAACAATGTACTTTTTTTACTAATTCAACGGACGCATCCGACCATGCAATAATTTGGTCAATATCAGTTAGTAAATAATCGCGTTCTTCTTTGCTTAATGCTTTATTTACACCGCCTGCAATCGCACTTGTACCGTGTACACGTTTGCCTGAAACCATACGAATCACTTCTTGTCCGTATTTACGCATTTTCACGCCTTGCAAACCAATATCAGGAAAATCACTCAATACACCAACGACATTTCGTTTGCTGATGTCGCTTTCAAAACCAAACAACAAATCAGGGCTAGACAAATGAAAGAAATGCAGTGCGTGGGATTGCAACGTTTGCCCAAAATGCAATAAACGACGCAATTTTGTTGCAGAAATTGGCAAATTATCAGGATCAACACCAACGAGTTGGTCAATTGCTTTTGCCGCTGCTAAATGATGACTCACAGGACAAATCCCGCACAACCGTTGCACTAAAACAGGTAATTCCCAATACGGACGACCTTGAATGAACTTTTCAAAACCACGAAATTCAACGATATGCAAACGCGCTTGTTGAACTTTGTTGTTTTCGTCGAGTAGCAATGTAACTTTGCCGTGACCTTCCACCCGCGAAACAGGATCAATCACAACACGTTTTAAATTGTCTGTATTTTTTGCAGTTTCTAAATGTTCGTACATGACACGCCCTCTTGGAATTTATGAATAAAACGACATTTTAATGGCTTGAGTTTTCAAGTAAGTGACAATGTGATTATTACGGTTTTTTCTCGCTTTTCAAAATTTCAACTAATTGTTTGGCAGGCAAATAACCAGGGTAAATTGTGCCTTTATCCGTCACAATCATTGGCGTGCCTTTGACATCAAAACTGGTTGCAATTGCCATGTGTTCATCAACAGGATTTTCACAGGTTTTAGGTTCTACTTTTTGGTCTTTTTTCGCCGCCGTTAACGCCGCATTTCTATCTTTTGCACACCAAACCGAAACAGCTTTATTGTAAGAATCTGAAGCCTTACCCGCTCTTGGATAAAACACATATTGAATTTGAATGCCTTCGGCTAAATATGAATCTAATTCTGAATGCAATTTACGGCAATAGCCACAATCAATATCCGTAAAAATCGTCGCCGTGTAAGTGTGGATTTTGGGTTTGAAAATAATCATTTTTTCTTCACCCAATTTGTCTAACGCTGCTTTTCTAACGCCACTTAATTTTTCATCGGTCAAATCGGTTTTGGTTTGCGTATCAATCAAACGCCCTTGTAACAAGTATTTGCCGTCATCTGAAACGTAAAGAATATCGCCGCCGACTGTGACTTCAAAAAGCCCTTTTATCGGCGATGGCGCAACGCTTTCAATTGGCAATGTCGGCATAGATTTTAGCAACGTTTCACGCATCAATTTTTCATCAGCAAACGTATTTGTCGCCAATAATGTAAAGGTCGCGCTTAACAATAATTTTTTCATTTTTTTATCTCGTTTGATTTATTGAAATAATCGCCCAATGTCCATAAACATCGCAACTGACATGAGTAAGCCTAATAGCACGATACCAATTTTTTGAAAAATGAGCTGGATTTTTTCTGATACAGGCGAGCCTTTCAAACCTTCGAGTGCAAAGAAAAATAAATGTCCACCGTCTAAAACAGGAATTGGCAACAAGTTAATCACGCCCAAACTCACGCTAATTAAGCCCATAAATTTTAGAAAATGCACCAAGCCCATATCGGCTGATTGCCCTGCATATTGCGCGATGCTTATTGGCCCACTTAAATTTTCGAGCGACGCTTTACCAACAAACATTTGCCCCATCATTTTTAGCGTCGAAGTGGAATAAAAATAAGTGGTTTTAAAGGCTTGTGGAATAGCAGCGAATGGCGAAAGGGAATAATGAACTTGAAATGATTCGCGCAATTTTTCTGGAATTTTCACCGACGCACCGATTTTACCTTCTGCATTTGGCGTAAGCGTCAAAGTAGTTTGTACGCCGTCGCGTTCGATTAAAAGTTGCAACGCTTGATTTGGATTTGCTTTCACAATATCAACCCATTGTTGCCACTCGTTCACAGGTGTTTCATTGGCTTGCAAAATCAAATCGTCTTGTTTTAAACCTGCTGATTTTGCTGCACCATTTTCTAACACATTGCCAATAATCGGTTTTAATTCAGGCGAAAATAATTTGAAACCTAATTTCGCAAAAAGTTCATCGGGAGTTTGTGTTTCTCTGGTATCAAAATGCAACGTTTTCGTTATTTGCTCATCGTCTTGCGTTTTGACTTTGACAAAAATTTCAGCTTCGCCTTCGAGCGCAGTGGAAATAATCGTAGACATTGCGTGCATAAACGTCGGCGTAGGTTCGTCATTAACCGAAAGAATTTCGTCACCTTGCGAAAAACCTGCATTTGCAGCGAGTGATTGTGCGGCAGGCTGTCCTAAAATGGGCTTAATGCCTGTTTCACCGATGACTAGCACAGTCCAAAACAACGCCACCGCTAAAACCAAATTAAAAATTGGTCCTGCGGCGACAATCGCCGTGCGAGCGAGTAGCGGTTGCTGATTGAATGAAAATGGCAAATCTTCTTTGCTCACTTCGCCTTCGCGTTCATCAACCATTTTGACATAGCCACCGAGCGGAATGGCTGACAAAACGTATTCTGTCGCCTTCGGTGTAGCTTGATGTCGCCACAACACTTTGCCAAATCCGATTGAAAAACGAAGCACTTTCACGCCCGATTTCCGAGCGACCCAAAAATGCCCAAATTCATGCACCGCAACCAAAACACCGATTGCAACAATGAAATAAAACAGCGTGTGTAGAAAACTCATTAGTTCGCCAAATTTTGAATTGCGTGATTTGCAATAACTCGCGCTTTGCTATCCATTTCTAAAATTTTTTCCAAACTGTCGCCTTTTTGCACGGGAATTTGTTGCATCGTTTTTTCAATCACGACGGGAATGTCGGTAAAACGAATTTGCTCATTTAAAAACGCTTCAACGGCAATTTCATTTGCCGCATTTAAAACAGCAGGCATCGTACCGCCTGCGGTAATGGCTTCATAAGCGAGGCGCAAACATGGAAAACGAACTAAATCAGCAGGTTCAAAATCCATGTGTTTGACGGCAAAAATATCCAGCGGCGATGCACCTGATTCAAAACGTTCTGGATACGCGAGCGCATGAGCAATCGGAATTCGCATATCGGGGCAGCCCATTTGCGCTAAAACCGTACCATCGACGTAATCCACCATCGAATGAATCACACTTTGCGGATGCAAAACAACTTGGATTTGCTCAGGTTTCATATTGAACAACAAACAGGCTTCAATCATTTCTAAGCCTTTGTTCATCATCGTTGCCGAATCCACGGAGATTTTTTTTCCCATATCCCAATTTGGATGCGCGACGGCTTGCGCGGGTGTGACTTGTGGCAACTGTTCCAATGGCATAGTACGGAAAGGACCGCCCGACGCGGTGAGCAAAATACGACGTACGCCTTTCGCGCTTACGCCCGTTTGATAACTCGCGGGCATACATTGGAAAATAGCGTTGTGTTCACTATCAATTGGCAATAGTTGTGCGCCTGATTTTTCAACGGCATTCATAAAAATATCGCCCGACATCACGAGTGCTTCTTTGTTTGCCAGCAAAACGGTTTTACCTGCCTCAGCTGCCGCCAATGTTGGTAATAATCCTGCTGCACCAACAATTGCCGCCATGACCGAATCTACATTTGGCAATGTTGAAACTTCAACTAACGCGTCTGCACCCGTTAAAACTTTCAAATTTGCAAGCGGCGAATTTTCGATTTTCAATTTAAATTCAGTCGCTTTTTGTTCATCAACAATCACCACAACTTCGGGCGAGTGCGCGAGGCATTGCTCAAAAAGTGCGTCGATATTTTTATTTGCGGTGAGTGCGACGACTTTGTACAAATGCGGATGACGCGCAACCACGTCGAGCGTGCTTACGCCAATTGAGCCTGTTGCGCCAAGAATGCAGATTCCTTTCATGAGAACAATAACTCCAATTCAAAGCCTTTTAAGGTAAATCCAGCGTAAAACAACGGGGCAGCAGCGATTAAACTATCAATACGGTCTAAAACCCCGCCGTGTCCAGGTAATAATGCACCGCTATCTTTTACACCCGCACGACGTTTAACCGCGCTAAAAAAGAGGTCGCCATAAATTGAAATTAGCACGCTTAAAACAGACAGCAACGTAAAGTCTGCAATCGACATAATCGCTAATTTTTCGCCTAAACCGTTGCCTGTCATCGCGCTGACAGTAATCAAAACCGCAAGCGCATACACAATTGACGCACCTAACGCGCCGTACATGCCTTCAACGGTTTTTCCTGGGCTAATTTCAGGTGAAAGTTTATTTTTGCCCCATTTTTTGCCCGTGAAAAATGCGGCAATATCAGCCACCCAAATTAACGCTAAAAAGTAAATCGTCGTTCCCGCACCATAAAACGAATGCAAGCGCGATAATGCCATCCAGCTCATCAGCAAAATAAACCAACCGATTGCGGCTTGTTTAAATGGCGAAAGTTCGAGTTTTAAAACGCCTTCAGGTGAATTACGAATTGAGAGCATCGCAATCACCCAGAAAATAATCGCAGGCACCATTAACCATTCTAAAAGCCCTGATTGCTTGCGAATATCTTCTAAAACGAATTTGAATTTTTCGGCTAAATAATCGAGAACACCTGCGGCAATTTCGAGCAAATACGTCCAAAAATGAATAAACAACATCGAACCGATTAACACGGCAAAAAATAAAGCGCGTTTTTTCTTATCGGTGACGTTTGTGAGATTTAACCATTCGTGTGCGCCGACCAAAATAATGAGCGCAATTAAAAGTGAGAAATAATTGTTTGGGAGTTCAAACACCGCTAAAACCACAAACGTGGCGAGCAGTGTTGCGGTGATAATACGTTGTTTTAACATAGATTTTTTGAAAGAAAAGTTTAAGGAGTAGCAAGCGCGGCGATTTGTTCGCCCGTATGCCCAAAACGCCGTTGCCGAGTTTGAAAACTCGCAATAGCTTCTTGCAACGCGGCTTGATTAAAATCAGGCCAGAGCGTTTGTGTAAAATAAAATTCGGTGTACGCGAGTTGCCAAAGCATGAAATTACTCACGCGCTGCTCGCCACCTGTACGAATAAATAAATCGGGTTCGGCTAAATCCGCAAGACAAAGATGTTCGTTAATCACGGCTTCGTTGATAGCACACGGCGATAATTCACCTGATGCAACGCGTTGTGAAATGACTTTGCACGCTTGCGTCATATCCCAACGTCCACCGTAATTTGCCGCAATGACGAGTGTTAAGGCGTTATTATTTTTTGTTTTTTCTTCGCCTTCGGTCATTTTTTGCTGCAATTTTTCGTCAAATGCTGTTCGGTCGCCAATGAAACGTAATCGAATGTTATTTTTATGTAATTTGTCGATTTCGTCTTGAAGCGTCGTTAAAAATAAACTCATTAAAATCGACACTTCCGCTTGCGGTCTGCGCCAATTTTCACTACTAAAGGCAAATAAACTTAGCACTTCGCAGGTTTCATCGGCAGCGCAAAACTCAACAATTTTTCGCACCGCTTTTACGCCCGCATGATGTCCGACAGCGCGGGGTAAAAAACGTTGCTGCGCCCAACGCCCATTGCCGTCCATGATGATGGCAATGTGACGTGGTGCAGCTAATTTGACACGTTTTTCAACCATGAAATTACATTGACAACAAATCAGCTTCTTTAACTTCTAAGAGCTTTTCGATGTCTTTAATGTATTGATCGGTGAGTTTTTGAATTTCTGCTTCGGCTTTTTTTGCTTCATCTTCCGAGCAAGTTTTGTCTTTGAGCAAATTTTTCACCGCCGTATTGGCATCACGGCGGATATTTCGCACGGCAACGCGCCCATCTTCGGCGGCAGTTTTGACGATTTTCACCAAACTTTTACGACGTTCTTCAGTCAAAGCAGGAAGCGGAATGCGAATAGTCATGCCGTTTGTCATCGGATTTAAACCTAAATCTGATTTCATAATGGCTTTTTCAATCGCTTGCACCATGCCTTTTTCCCAAGGCGTAACACTGAGCATTCGTGCGTCTTCTACCACGACGTTTGCTACCTGTGAAAGAGCGGAATCAGTACCGTAATAAGATACTACGATTTGGTCGAGCAAACTTGGATGAGCGCGACCTGTGCGAATTTTTGAAAATTCTTGTTTTAACGATTCGATGCTTTTGCCCATGCGGGTTGCAGCATCTGTTTGAATGTCACTAATCATCATAATTTATCCTCGTTCAATCAGTGAGCCGATGTCTTGCCCAGTCATGAGTTTCATCACTGCGCCTTGTTCAAAAATGTTCATGACGCGCATCGGCATATTGTTGTCGCGGCATAACACTAACGCGGTCGTGTCCATGACATTTAAGCGTTGATCTAAGGCTTCGTCGTAAGTTAGACGGGAATAGAATTTGGCGTTAGGGTCTTTGTTTGGATCGGCAGAATAAACGCCTTGTACTTTGGTGGCTTTAATCATGAGTTGCGCGTCGATTTCAATCGCGCGAAGACTTGCGGCCGAATCGGTTGTGAAAAACGGATTGCCTGTTCCTGCGGCAAAAATTACAACGCGACCTTTTTCTAAATGACGAACGGCTCGGCGGCGAATGTAATCTTCACAAACTTGGTTAATTTTGATTGCCGACATGACGCGAACAGGTTGCCCTAAATGTTCAAGTGCATCTTGCATTCCAAGTGCATTGATAACGGTTGCAAGCATCCCCATTTGGTCGCCCGTGACACGATTTAAACCTTCGCCAACGCTTTCTGCACCGCGAAAAATGTTGCCACCACCAATCACTAAACCGACTTCAACGCCAAGATCACACAATTCTTTGATTTCGCTAGCAAGGCGACTGATGATTTTCGGGTCGATGCTACCGCCACCCGACGAACTCATTAACGCTTCACCGCTTAACTTTAATAAAATTCGTTTGCAAATTAGATTAGTCATGTTGTTATCTGGGTGAAAGGTTTTAAATATAGGGGCGAATTATATTCGCCCTCTGATATGACGCAATGAATAGGGGCGAATATAATTCGCCCCTACAAATCATCCTTTATTTCATTGCGTTAACTTGCGCCATCACTTCAGCCGCAAAGTCTTCTTCTTTTTTCTCAATACCTTCGCCAACTTCAAAACGGCTGAAACGAATCACTTTGTTGCCTTTTGATTCGGCTAATTTTCCAACAGTAATTTTGTCGTCTTTGATGAAGGCTTGACCGTTTAAAGTCACTTCAGCTAAGAATTTGCTAACTCTGCCTGAAACCATTTTTTCAATGATGTCGGCAGATTTGCCTTTCATTTTTTCTTCTTGTTGAGCAATGAAAATTTCTTTTTCTTTTTCAATCAATTCTGGTGAAACTTGGTCTTCAGAAACACAAGAAGGTTTTGAAGCAGCAATGTGCATCGCAATATCTTTGCCTAATTCAGCGTCATTTGCCGCGAGTTCAACGATAACACCGATTTTTGTACCATGTAAATAGCACGCTGTACCGCCTTCTGTTTTGAATTTTTCAAAACGACGAATCACGATGTTTTCACCTAATTTTGAAATTAAACCGCGACGAATTTCATCAACGGTTACGCCACCTTCTAAAGGCATTTCAAGTAATTGTTCAACGGTTTCGATACCGTCGTTATTCAATAATGCGTGTGCAACGCTGTTCACGAAACCGACGAAATCTTCTGCTTTTGCAACGAAATCGGTTTGGCAGTTCACGTCAACAATCGCAACGTGTTTGCCACATTCACTAACTTTCACACCAATGATGCCTTCAGCTGCGATGGTGCTTGATTTTTTATCAGCTTTCGCTAGACCTGCTTTACGCATATTTTCAATCGCAAGTTCCATGTCACCTGCGGCTTCAACTAAGGCTTTTTTGCATTCCATCATGCCTGAGCCTGTGCGTTCGCGTAATTCTTTTACTTGTGATGCGCTAATTTCTACACTCATTTTTATCTCTCTATTTTTTACGGTATTTACTGTAAAAACGCCCCCAAAAGGAGGCGTTCTTGTGAATCAACATTAGCGTTTAAAAAAACAACTAATGCAAAAGGTTTTTATGCAGCCGTTTCTTCTACGAAGTCATCTGCGCTAGCTTTCGCTGAAAAACCTGTAAGGGCATTTTTTGCATCTAAAATCGAAGATGCTGCCGTTTCGCAATACAATTTAATTGCGCGAATTGAATCGTCATTACCAGGAATGATGTAATCCACGTTTTCTGGTGAATTGTTTGAATCGACAACGCCGACCACTGGAATGCCTAATTTAATTGCTTCAGCAATCGCATTTTTTTCATAACCAACGTCAAGAACGAAAATCACATCAGGTGTGCCTTTCATGTCTTTGATGCCGCCTAAGCTGCGTTCTAATTTTTCTAATTCACGTTCCATACCCAACGCTTCTTTTTTACCGAAACGTGCGTATAACGTGCCATCTGCTTTCATCGCTTCAAGTTCTTTCAAACGTGCGATTGATTTTTTAATGGTTTTGAAGTTTGTGAGCATACCGCCGAGCCAACGGTGATTCACATAAGGCTGACCTGCTAAAGCGGCTTGTTCAGCGACAACTTTACGCGCGGCTTTTTTGGTTCCAACAAATAAAATGGTGCCTTTATTTGCGGCAACTTGACCTAAATAGTTCATTGCGTCGTTGAAAAGTGGAAGCGTTTTGTCCAAATCGATGATGTGGATTTTGCTACGCGCACCGAACAAATAGTTCGCCATTTTTGGGTTCCAATAACGTGTTTGGTGTCCAAAATGTACGCCCGCTTCAAGCATTTCGCGCATGGTTACTGCTGCCATTGATTTCTCCTAAAATTAAGTGGGACTGGCTGTCCCATTGGGTTACGCCACCGATTATCCCGCTTGAAAAACCTGTAAATTTTTACAAGGCACCCTTTCAAACGTGGTAGATAATCGTGAGGATTGTTACGAAAATGAATTCGGATTTATATCACAAATCGTCATTTGCAACAAGAATTGCCAACCT
>JAQTOT010000223.1 GCA_028713145.1 Methylococcales bacterium | reverse complement strand
CCTGATTCCGAGATTTTCGACGTGGTTTTAGTCGCCGTTGGACGTAGACCAACTGGCAAAAAAATCGGGGCTGAAAACGGAGGCGTAGCTTTTGATGTTTACGGTTTTATTGCCGTTGATAAACAACAACGCACCAACGTGCCACATATTTTTGCGATTGGCGATATTGTCGGGCAACCGATGCTCGCGCATAAAGCGGTACACGAAGGCAAAGTTGCCGCCGAAGTGATTGCGGGAAATAAATCGCATTTCGACGCGCTGACGATTCCATCGGTGGCGTACACCGACCCTGAAATTGCGTGGATGGGTTTGACCGAAAATCAAGCCAAAGCGCAAGGCATCGAATACGAAAAAGGGGTGTTTCCGTGGGCGGCGAGTGGGCGTTCGCTCAGTATGGGACGCAAAGAAGGCATGACCAAAATTTTGTCTGACAAAGAAACAGGGCGCATTTTAGGCGCGGGTTTTGTCGGGACGAATGCAGGGGAATTGCTTGCCGAAGCGGTTTTAGCTCTCGAAATGGGCGCAGATATGCAAGACATTAGTTTGACCATTCACGCGCATCCGACGTTATCAGAAACCTTTGCTTTTGCCGCTGAAATGATTGAAGGCACGATCACGGATTTGTATGTGAAGAAGTAATAAACTTTACCGAGTGAACAAGAATTTAATTCATGTTCACTCGTTTTTATAGATGTAAAACATGGAATTTTAAATGGGATTTTCACTTGATAAAGTTGTGCCTTGGGGACGTTCTTTTGAAGAATACGTCAAAATGTTCAATCTTTCTGATGATGATTTAAAACGTCGAATTCTTGGTTGTGGTGATGGACCAGCAAGTTTTAACGCTTCATTAACCAGACGAGGGGGTAACGTTGTTTCTATTGACCCAATTTATAACTTTGATCTGATACAAATTAAAAATCGAATTACTGAAACATACGATGTGGTCATTGAACAATTACGCAAAAACAAAGATGACTATGTTTGGGATACGGTTCCATCAGTTGAAGAGCTTGGACGTATTCGTATGTCGGCAATGGAATTATTTGTGTCAGATTATGAAACGGGGAAAAATAAACGCTATATTGCGGGTGAATTGCCAATTTTGCCATTTGAAAATGAAGCATTTGATTTAGCATTATCATCACATTTCTTATTTCTATACAGCGAACATTTGTCAGCAGGTTTTCATGTTTTGGCTTTACAAGAAATGTTGCGTGTAGCGAATGAAGTTAAAGTATTTCCAATTGTCACTCTCAATGGTGCGCCTTCACCACACTTAAACTCTGTTATTGAGTCACTTGAGAATCAAAAATTAAGGGTTGAAATCTGCAAAGTAGATTATGAATTCCAACGTGGCGCGAACCAAATGTTAGTTGTAACCCAGTAAAAATGAACACATTCAGTTATTCAGATTTTGAAGCAAACACGCGAGCTAAAACATGAACACATTATCCATTCATTTACCCGACAATTTAGAACAGCAATTGTCTGTTTATTGCGAGCAAAATCACCGTTCTAAAAGTGAGGCGATTCGTTTTGCGCTGGAGAATTTCTTTTCAGGAACAAACCAATCTAAATTAGAAGATGCCGCGATGGTTCGCGCGATTCAAGAAGGCGAAAATTCCGAAACAATTTCACGAGCGGATTTGTTCAAATTATTTGAACCGCAATCCTGCGAATAGAGTTTAAAGAAAGTTTTGCCAAAGATTTGAGCAAAATCGATGATTATCGAATAGGTTTTAAACTTGAAAACGACAAAATTAGGCTGATTCGTTTTTTACATCGAAAAGAAATGTATCGTTATTTTCCTTAAAAAAAGATTTAAACATAAACACATTAAGTTATTCGGCTTTTGACGCAATCACGAGGGAGCAAAATGCACACAATAGAATTCGATAATGAAGTAGAAGAATTACTCGAAAACGTTGCCCATTCGCAAGGTTTGGAAATTGATGCCGTCATTAAAAATGCTGTCGCAGAGTATGTAGAAGATATTTTAGATGCGTTGGCAGGTGAAGCCGCTCTGGAAGAACTTGAAAAGGGCGAAGACGATACGATTTCTTTTGATGACTGGAAAAAACAACATTATGGCGTGGCAAATTGAGTTCAAAAGAAAAGCGGCGAAAGCCTTAGATGATTTAGACGAAAGTACGCAAAACAAGTTGATTCAGTTTATTGAGCAATTACAAAAAATCGAAAATCCGCGTTCGCTAGGAAAAGCTCTAAATGGAAAATTCAAAGGTTTATGGCGTTATAGACAAGGAAATTATCGAATTATTTGCGACATCAAAGACGATAAACTTGTCATTTTGTTGTTGGAAATAGGACATCGAAGCAAAATCTACAAATAACAACATGAACATATACAGAGCAGTTTTGGAAGCCACTCTGCATAGAGTTTCACTCTCTTTATGAACTAAACGCATCGGCATAAATTTGTTGCAACGATGCACCTTGCAAATACGCTTGTCGTTTTGTTTGCAACACCATTTCAGACTGTCCACACAAATACACGCGCCATCCCTCTAATTTTGGAAATTGTTGCAACGCAATTTGATTCACTCGACCTTGAGTGTATTTTTCATCATTTCCCTCCGCCGACAAACACGGTGTGTAATGAAAATTCGCATGACGATTTTCTAATTCGCGCAATTCGTTTTCAAAATACAATCCTGATTCATCACGACTTCCGTGAAATAAATGAATTTCACCTTGATGCTTATGATTTTCTAACGCATCGCAAAGAATCCCGTAAAGCGGTGCAAGCCCTGTTCCTGTCCCAATTAACAATAACGGCTGCTCACTTTTTCCTTCAACGTAATGACAGTTGCCTTGTGCATGCGAAAATTCTAGCGGCATTCCGACTTGCAACTCATCCGCTACAAAACAGCTAAATTTTCCATTTGGTAAAACGCGAATATGAAACACAAGTTCGTGATTAGAATTTGGAATGTTTGCAATCGAATAACTGCGAATCACCTCGCCATGACGCAAATTCACAAATTGCCCCGCAAAAAAAGCGAGCGGCTGTGCCGATTTTAATTTCAACAAAATCACGTTGCTTTATACTGCTTTCTTTTCGATAACTTCACTTTCAAACCACGCCGTTTGGGTATTTGGCAATGCAACATTCATATCGTTTTCTACCGTGCAAATACAGGGCAAAAAAAAATTTTGTTTTAGTTGAGAATCTTTAAAACCAA
>JAQTOT010000222.1 GCA_028713145.1 Methylococcales bacterium | reverse complement strand
TGAGTTTTGTCAGTTTTGCCGATTCGTCATTTTTTCCGATTACGCCGCTCGTGATGCTTGTGCCGATGGTTCTCGCTCAACCTGCAAACGCGCTACGTCTTGCGTTACAAACAACGTTATTTTCCGCATTGGGCGCAATTTTAGGTTATTGCATAGGCTTCTTTTTATTTGAAGCAATTTCGCCTTGGCTGCAAACAACGCATTATTGGAATGATTATTTGTCGGCAAAAAATGAAGTCGATAAATGGGGGATTTGGGCGGTTTTAATCGGTGGATTTTTGCCCATTCCGTACAAAATTTTCACGATTACGGCGGGAACATTAAGCATGGCGTTGTTGCCATTTTTGCTGGTTTCAACCCTTGGACGTGGCACACGATTTTGTGTTGTGGCGTTATTGCTCAAATTTGGCGGCGAAAAATTTGAAGCCAAATTGCGCGAATATATCAATCACATTGGTTGGTTTGTGGTCGCCGCAATTCCCGTTGTCGCAGGCGCGTATCATTTTCTAAAAAATTAAAATGCCTCTCTTAAAAGCTCTCACCTGCCAATTCCTTGCTTTAACGATTACATTTTTAATTGCAAATGGGTTGCCGATTTTTCACCATCCAATTATTTTTTTGTTGTCGCAAAGTACGTTAGCGGTTAGTGGTTCGATTTTGATTCGACAACCAATGTGGTGGATTCCGATTCATTTACTGTTTTTGCCGTTGGTGTTTGTCTTTTTCACGCTAACCATTCCTGCATGGTGGTATTTGGCAGTTGTTATTGTGATGACACTGATTTTTTGGGGAACGATTCGCGGCGATGTGCCGCTTTTTTTGTCTTCAAAAGAGGTTGCCGAAGTCGTAACAATTTTTTTAGAGCAAGAAAAAGCAACCAGCTTTGCCGATTTGGGCGCGGGAGTGGGTTCGGTTGCCATTCCTGTCGCAATTGAGCTGCCAAATTTAAAAGTGGATGCGTGGGAGCGTGCGCCGTTACCCTTTTTGATAAGCCTGTGGCGAGGTAAAAAGCGACAAAATTACAAAGCGTTGCGTGAAAATTTCTTTAACGCAAATTTTGAAAATTACGACGTAATTTTTGCCTTTTTGTCACCAGCGGCAATGCCTGAGGTGAGCAAAAAAATACAACGTGAAATGAAGTCGGGAACGTTGTTTATTTCGTCATCATTTCCCGCCCAAAATTGGCAACCCGAAAGTATTTTACATTTGAGCGATTTTCGTAAAACCGTGTTGTATTGCTATCGAATTGCCTAATTTTTTACAAAACCTTACATTTGGATAAACTCACCATGTTGCCAAACACACAAACTAAATCAGATTCTACGATGCACATTCCTAGAAGCCACCGTGAAATTCCGTTTAATTACACGTCATCAAACGATTGGCAAATTGTGTCATTTTTGCTAGGTAGTGAAATTGCGAATACCTTAGAAGAGTTGCGTGGTTTGCGTGTCACAGGACGTTCGGCGCGTTTATTGATGTCTTTTTTTGGCGAGATTTTAATTTACCGTCGCAATCCCTATTTGTTTGAAGAATTACTCACGTCACCTGCGCGTCGAAAACGCATGCTCGAAAACGCACAAAAACATTTAGACATTGTGGCGCGTAACGTTAGTAATAATGAGCGTGTGCAGAAAGTGGTGACGGCTTCGCGGCAATTATTGGCGGATTTTGAACAAGATTTAAATGCAACACTGCCATTACGCCGAAAAATGAAAAAAGAATTTGGCGCAATTGTTGGCACCGATAGCGTGCTGGTTGACCCATTTTCGTTTGTTTCGCACGCGACCGATGCAACCGATTGGCGTTTATATTTGCCTGTTGCAATCGTGATGCCAGATAAAGAAGAGCAAATTGCACCGCTTTTAACTGCAATTGCGAACATGAATTTAAAAGCGATTCCGCGCGGTGGCGGCACGGGTTTAACAGGTGGTGCGATTCCGTTGCAAGATAATTGCGTGGTGATTAACACCGAAAAACTCAATCACATTCGCGGCACGCAAGAAGTTGAATTCACGCTTTGGAATGGGCAAACAGAAACTGCACAAGTTTTAGAAGTTGAAGTGGGCGTAATAACCGAGCAAGCGCATCAATACGCCAGTCGTCGAGGTTTAGTTTTTGCGACCGATCCAACAAGTGCGTGGGCTTGCACCATCGGCGGTAATATCGCTGAAAATGCGGGCGGCAAAGTGGCCGTGCGTTGGGGAACGTGCATTGATAATTTGATTTCGTGGAAAATGGCGATGCCGAGCGGTCAATGTTGGGAAGTTCGCCGCACCGACCATCAATTACGAAAAATTTTGCATCACGACACGGTCACGTTTGAAGTTGCCAATGAACAAAACGAAATCATTAAAACCGTGGTTTTGAAAGGTGATGAAATTCGCAAAAAAGGGCTGTGGAAAGACATTACCAACAAGGCATTAGGCGGCGTTCCTGGTTTGCAAAAAGAAGGCACCGACGGACTGATTACTTCAGCGAAATTCATTTTGTATCCGAAATATGAAGCTATGCGAACGATTTGTTTGGAATTTTTCGGGCAAAACATGGACGAAGCCAGCCGCGTGATTATCGAATTATCAAAAACGTTTCCATTTCCTGATAACGGCGAAGATACGCTAGTCGCGCTCGAACATTTTGATGATGAATATGTGCGAGCGATTGATTATCAAGTGAAATCCGACCAATTCAAAACGCCAAAAGCGGTTTTGCTGATTGATGTTGCAGGGCATTCCGACACGCAAACACAAAATGGCATCAATAAAATTCGGGCAATTTTAGAAAATTACCCGAACACCAAAATCATCGAAGCCAAAGATGCCGCCGAAGCTGAACGTTTTTGGGCGGATAGAAAACGATTTGGCGCGATTGCCAAGCGCACTAACGCTTTCAAAATGAACGAAGACATCGTGATTCCGCTTGAAGCGTTGCCTGAATTTTCGCGTTATATCGATGATATGAACGTAAAAGAAGAACGTTACGCGCAACTCAAATTTTTGCATCGTGCCGCAAGCATTATCCAAAATCCACCACTGGAAAAAAATCCCGCCTCGTTTAGTGAACGCGCCCATTTAGCGTTAGAACTTTGCGAAAACTCAAAACAGCGTTTAGAAAATGCCGATGAAAAAACCTTGCGTGAAGTTTCGATTTTGACGCAATTTCGACAAGAATTTGCCGAACTCGCACGGGGTTTTCCGAAAATGATTGA
>JAQTOT010000067.1 GCA_028713145.1 Methylococcales bacterium | reverse complement strand
TTGCAACCGAAGCTGTTTCTGGCAGTAAAATTCACGTCGATAAACAGCGTGTCAAACCAAGCAAAGAAATCAAAGTCGGGGCAAAACTTGAAATTCATAAAGAAGGTTTTGAATGGCTAATAACGGTTACAGGTATTGCAAAACAACGCGTTTCTGCTAAAGAAGCAGCGTTGCTATATGAAGAAAATTCAGAAAGTGTCGAAAAACGTCAAAAACAAGTTGAAATCAAACGCGAAGAAAGACAATTTTTAGGCTTTCAAAAACCTGAACATAAACCTAATAAAAAAAATCGGGATTTGATTCATCGCTTCAAACGCGCCGAATAATTACAAACATGTCGGTGGTTTTGGCAAGCCTGCAATTAAGCAGGTATATTTTAACGGTGATTGCGGAAATAAATTTTGCAGATAACGACTGTTACCTTTTTCTGCACCAAATTGATTCGCAACGGCTTTAACAAAAATGCGCGTATTGGGCAAATAGTTAAATTTTTCGTAATAATCACGCATAAAAAACACAATTTCCCAATGCGCTGGCGTTAAAGTGATTTCGTTTAATTTGGCTAATTCAACTGCCACCGATTCGTTCCAGTCGCTTGTTGAAACCAAAAAACCGTGTTCTGTGAGCTTTAAGTCCATGTTTGAATTGGCGTATTTTCAACAGTCAGTTTAACAAATTCGGCATAATCAATCGGTACGATGTTATCAACAAGCAAATCTGCTTCAATTCCACGCAAAATTAAATCATCGTTTAAAACATAACTTGGCGTAATCATTGCTAATTCATTTTGCCATTGGGAGTTTTTTAATAATCCCAAAACAGCATTGTTTAAAAAAATGACGGCGGTTTGATTCTGCAAGCGAGCTAAAACCTCGGCAGATATTTCGAAAACTAAATGTAACATTTTAGTAACTGTCCGTTAATTTCAAGCCAGCAATGCCGATAACAACGAGTAAAATTGAATATAACCTATACAAATCAACCGATTCTTTGAATAAAAAAATGCCAAAAATAGCCACACCAACAGCTCCCATTCCTGTCCACACGGCATACGCAGTGCCAAGCGGCAAAGTTTTTAATGCGAGCATGAGCAAATAAAAACTTCCAGCACCTGAAATAGCCGTCACGATGCTGGGAATAAGTTGCGTGAAACCTTGATTATATTTCAAACTTAACGCGAAAATAATCTCGACAAATCCCGCACAAATTAACAATAACCAACCCATTAAATCCCCTTTTATAAGAAAGGCTAAATCTTTACAATTAACCCAAAACAATAATTTCAACTCTGGTAACGCAATGGATAACGACGATTCAGCAATGATTCACAACAAGGCAATGATAACAAGTAATTTATCAATGCTGGTAAAACATAAATGTATGATAAGTGCTAATTTAGGTGGGAAAGAGTCTTTGCTTACCGCCATTGTTGCCGTAAATCACAAAGATGGCACGATGATTTTGGATTATGGCGCGTCAGAGCATTTAAATAAAAAGTTGATTACAACGCCGCACGTTAAATTCTCAACAGGCTTTAACGGTATTCAAGTCGCTTTCACAGGCGAGCATATAACTAAAGTCAAATATGAAGGTTCTGAGGCATTTTCAATGCCGATTCCAACGTCTTTGTATTGGTATAATCGCCGCGAATACTATCGTGTCAACACGCCAATTATGAATCCGAGCATTTGTGAATTTTCAATGAAAGCCCCCACTGATGAATCCTCGGCCGATTACAAACAAGCCTATGAAATGGCGATAAACGTCATAAAAGAAGGGTTGTTAGCACAATTACAAGCTGAAATGGTCGCCGAGCAACAAGCCTTTATCAAAGCCTACGCAAAAATGTCGGTCGAAAGTAAAATCAAGGCAAAACTGGAACGGCAACAAATCGAGGCTGAACGCGAAGCAAATCCACCGCAACCTGATGAACGATTATTAAATTTAATTCGGCTCAATTTGCACGATATTAGCTTATCGGGTTTTTCTGTTATAAATCAAAGGGAAGAATTCTCATTTTTTTTAACGAAAGGAACTATTTTTGAAGATGTCAATCTCATCATGCCTAATTTTGGCGAGGTGTTGGTTTCATTTGAAATTATGATGAAACGTCAAATTGAAGCTCACAAAATAGGAGAATTTGCAGAATTAGTTGGTGTTAAGTTCATGAAAATGAAACAAAGTTCCGAGTCTTCAGTGCTGCGCTATATCCAAGAAATTGAACGCCAAAGCGGTGTATTAAACATTTAACGTAAGATATGAAAAGTCGGGTTGCACGCTGCTAACCCGACCAACAATTTACGCTTAAAAAATGGTTTTTGTGACAGCTACTCTTGCAATATAAACAAACAACAATAATGCTCCACCAAACGCATACCAGCGCGTTACATCAGTACGCTTGATTGCCAAAATACCTAAACCAACATAACCAATTAACGCGACCAATTTTGCAGCAATCCAACCGTGATCGCCTGTGTAACCAAATGCCAAACTAAATCCTGTCAATAACAACAAGCCACTTAGAACGTGTGGTGCAATTTTTACCCATTTTAATTCAAGCATGTCAGGACGAAATTGTGCGAACGCAACCCGACCTAAAAAACTAACTAGCGATAAAACGACAAATAATAAATGTAACGATTTCATGGTAATACCCTATTTGTGCGAATATTTTAAATTTTCGATTTTTAATTCTGCTTGCTCATAATTTCTAGCGGCTAAATCAAACTGTTGTGCGGTACTACCAAAAGAATTTGCTGCTGATTCAAATTGTTTTTGGTAATCACGCCACTTAAACGTGAGTTCTTTATCGTCAGTGAATAATTCAGCGTCAATGTCAGCACTCACATTGCCATCTTTTTCTAAATTTTTGCGCCATTGTAAAAATGATTCGCGAGTAAAAACGTATTTATCAACAGCCGCTTCGTTGATAAATTTCAACGCCCCTTCAGCATTCGCTCGTGCATTTAATGCCGACATAAACTGCACAGGCGCACTGATAAAATCAGCGGGAATACTTGCATAAGTGGCAGGATTTGCCGCCGCATCAAACGCAGAGGCAGGCGCACTTCTCATCGTCATAGGCCCTACGAGCGGTAAAACTAAATACGCGCCTTGCGGCACCCCCCAAACGGCAAGCGTTTGGTCAAAATCCTCTTCGTTTTGCTCAAGTCCCGCGTATTTTGCCACATCAACAAAACCACCAATTCCAGCTGTTGTGTTCAAGGTAAAACGCCCTAAATCTGCCGCACTTTGCGAAAATTTTGCTTGCAACAAATCATTTAAAACAACGTTAATACCTTTCAAATTGGTGAAAAAATTATTTACACCCGTTTGCACAAAAAATGGCGTGATGAATTTGTAACCATTCGCCAATGGCGCGGCGACGTAATCATCAACCGTGCTATTAAAATCGTACATTGAACGATTAAAACTCTCGTAAGGATCGTACGTTTTTGCTGCAACGTTAGAGGCTACAACCGCACCACAAATTAAACTTATTATTTTTATTGTATGTTTCATTTTCCGCGCCTCACTGTTTCGCGTAGTTCTCAATTTTTTCGTTAATTTTTCCAATCAGCGTGTCAAAACCATCACGCTGCAAAATGGCGGTATATTCTGAACGTTTCAACGCTAAATCACTTACGCCATTGGCAATGATGTTAATAATTCGCCAGCTCGCACCTTTCTCTTTGAGCATATAGTCAAATTTGACAGGTTTATCATCGGGAATGTTCAAATGCGAATGAATGACCACACCACCGTTTTTGGTTTCTTCTTCGCTATCAATTACAAATTCTTCGCCGCCAAATTCTTTGAAATTATGCGCGTAAGAAGCAACGCTTAATTTTGTAAAAACATCGGTCAATTTCTTTTGCTGTTCATCATTGAGTTTTTCGCCTTCTTTGCCAACCACGATGCGAGCAATTTTTGGCAAATCATGACTGTTTGTCACAGCAGGTTCGAGTTTTTCAAAACGACCCGTGTAACCGAGTTTTTTGCCGTCTTTCATGACCGAAATTAACTCTGCTTGAAACTTTTCGATAATTTGTCGTGCGGTCGCGCTTTCTTCTTGAGCGAAAGCACAGCTTGCAAACAAACTGCTGACTGAAAACACGATAACAGCGAATTTTTTAACGGGCATCATCACTTTCTCCCTAAAAACTATTTTGTGTGTTCAACGTTAACGGGAATACCTGCAAGCGTTGAAGTCGATGAAGTTGGCGCAGCTGTTTCGACCATTTTACCGTCGGTTTTCACGCCCAAAAGTGAAGTGAGCAAACCTTTGATGGGATGTTTCAACATATCTTCAACAGCCGTTGCTTCATAACCGCAATGCGCCATACAGCTTGCACATTTTGGATTATTGACGCTGCCGTAATTATCCCAAGGCGTGGTATCGAGTAATTCTTGAAACGTTGCAGCATAACCTTCGTCAGCAAGTAAATAACACGGTTTTTGCCAACCAAAAACGTTGCGTGTTGGATTTCCCCAAGGCGTGCAGTTGTAATCTTGATTGCCTGCTAAAAAGTCCAAATACAACGATGAATGGTTTAATTTCCAGTTGCGACCTTTGCCGAGTTTGAAAATGCCACGGAATAATTCTTTTACGTCGTTGCCTTTAATGAAAACATCTTGTTTTGGCGCACGTTCATAACTAAAACCTGGAGCAATCGTGATACCTTCAACACCTAATTCGGTTACATAATCCAAAAATTCGGCAACTTCGGGTGCAGTTTCGCCTTGAAAAAGCGTGCAGTTGATATTGACACGAAAACCTTTATCTAGTGCCAATTTGATTGCTTCAACAGCACGATCAAAAACACCTTCTTGGCAAACTGACGCATCGTGACGTTCTTTCATGCCGTCCAAATGAATCGAAAAGGTTAAATAAGGCGACGGCTTGTAATCGTCGATACGTTTTTTCAAAAGTAATGCGTTGGTGCATAAATAAACGAATTTTTTGCGAGCAATCAAACCTTCAACAATGCGTGGCATGTCTTTATGAATTAACGGTTCACCACCTGGAATTGAAACCATCGGCGCACCACATTCGTCAACGGCTTGCATACATTCTTCAAAGCTCAATCGTTTATCTAAAATGTCGTCAGGATAATCAATTTTTCCACAACCCGCGCATTCTAAATTGCATTTGAACAAAGGTTCTAACATCAATACCAGCGGATATTTTTTTACGCCTTTGAGTTTTTGTTTAATTAAATAACTGCCTACTGCTAACTGCTGACGTAATGGAACGCCCATAAATTACTCTCCGAAAAATAAATAACGCCTTTGTCGTATTTTAACAACAAGGCAATCTAACTTTAAAATCAGTATGTTATAAAAAAGCGTGTGCTTTCATACGCTTAACACTTCTCTTGCTAGAATACCCTTTTTTACTGTTTGACTCCAGTTTTTACAAAACGTTTATCGTGTAAAACGTGAAAATAGTGAAATAACTCACTGTTTTTACTGAAATTGAATTTTACTTAATTTCGGTTTTTCGATAATTAGCAACAAAACAACATCACTTTGCAAATAGCCAACAAACCGTCTATTATTACGCGCATATAAGACCTACTTTTAAACCAAAATCTGCGATTGCAAACTCAAAAAATGACCAACGAAACTCAAGCCGTTTTAGACAATTCAAAATCGTTGCATGACTTGCCTGATGACCAGTTTCAAGCGTATTTGCTTGAAGGTGTTTCGCGTACTTTCGCGCTCACAATTCCGCAACTTCCGAAAGCCTTATTTCCTGCTGTAGCAAACGCTTATTTATTGTGCCGCATTGTCGATACGATTGAAGACGAAGTGTCGCTTTCGCCGCGTCAAAAACTGTATTTTTGCGACGAATTTATCAATATCGTAAAAACAGGGCAGCAAGCTGAAATTTTTGCGTTAGAACTCGCGCCGCTGTTGTCAGAGCAAACCATTCCTGCTGAACATCAATTGATTCATGTTTTACCGCGAGTTATTCAAATCACGCACAGTTTTGAATCCGCCCAAGTTAAAGCACTTGTTGAATGCGTCGAAACGATGGCAAAAGGAATGCCGATTTTTCAAGCACAAAATTTGCATGATGGTTTGGAAACGCTCGCCGACATGGACAAGTATTGTTATTACGTCGCAGGTTGCGTGGGTGAAATGCTCGCAAAATTGTTTTGTCATTATTCGCCCGAAATCGCCAAGCACGAAGACGAACTTTTGAAATTATCGGTGTCATTTGGGCAAGGTTTGCAAATGACTAACATTTTGAAAGATATTTGGGACGATGCAGGACGTGGCGTTTGTTGGTTGCCACAAGATATTTTTACGGAAACAGGTTTTGATTTAAAAAATCTTACACCTGAAACCAAAGACGTTGAGTTTGGCAAAGGGTTAGAACACTTAATCAGCATTGCACAAGGTCATTTACACAATGCGTTGCGTTATACATTGTTGATTCCTGCTGATGAAACGGGGATTCGCAAATTTTGTTTATGGGCGTTGGGAATGGCTGTTTTAACGTTGCGAAAAATCAAAAGTAATCTCCAATTCAATCGTTCTGAACAAGCCAAAATTACTCGTAACAGCGTAAAAGCCACAATTATCAGCACCAATTTAGCGGTACGTAGTGACTTTTTATTGACTCAACTTTTCAATTTTGCCAGTCGTGGACTTACGACACCCGATTGGACATATTCAAATAAACAATGATTTTAAAGGACGACACCATGTTCAAAGATACGCATCACGACGTAGCTGAAAATAGCGCGAGTTCTTCTGAAGCTATTCAATCTAAAGCCTACGATTTAGACAAAGCGATTTTGCAAGCACAAGAAAAATTATTAAGTTTGCAAAATGAAGCAGGTTATTGGGTTTTTGAACTCGAAGCTGACTGCACCATTCCTGCTGAATACATCATGATGATGCACTACATCGGCGACATTGATGAAACTTTACAGGCGAAAATTGCGGTCTATTTACGTTCACGTCAAGCAACAGATGGCAGTTATCCGTTTTATACGGGGGGCGAAGGCGATATTAGCGGTAGCGTAAAAGTCTATTACGCGCTCAAAATGGCAGGGGATGATATTAACGCGCCACACATGACTAAATTGCGTGAATGGATTTTAGCGCAAGGCGGCGCGGCAAAAGCTAACGTTTTCACCCGCATTGCGCTCGCCACGTTTGAACAAGTGCCTTGGCGTGCTGTGCCGTATATTCCTGTGGAAATTATGTTATTTCCAAAATGGTTCCCGTTTCATTTAGACAAAGTGTCGTACTGGTCGCGTACGGTGATGGTGCCGCTGTTTATTTTGTACACAAAAAAAGCCACCGCGAAAAATCCAAATAAAGTGAAAGTGTTGGAATTATTTGTTACGCATCCTGACGAAGAACAACATTATTTTCCAGAACGCACGTTGCTTAATAAAATTTTCTTAGGCTTAGATAAATTAGGCTTGGCTACTCGTCCGTTAATTCCGAAAAAAGCCCACGAATTAGCAATCCAAAAAGCCCATGATTGGTTTGTTGAACGAATGAATGGTGAAGACGGTTTGGGTGCAATTTTCCCTGCGATGGTTAATTCTTACGAAGCCTTGCTTTTACTCGGCTACGATAAAAATCACGAATTAGTTGTCACAGCGCGTAAAGCGATTGATAAGTTACTTGTTATCAATGAGAAAGATGCGTATTGCCAACCTTGTTTATCGCCTGTTTGGGATACAGGTTTAAGTGCGTTAGCGTTTGAAGAAGTCCAAAAAGCAGGTATTCAACCTACAATCAGCAGCAGTTTGAATCGTGCTTACGATTGGTTGAAATCCAAACAATTAACCGATGAACCAGGCGATTGGCGCGTTTCACGTCCGAATGTAAAAGGCGGTGGCGGTTGGGCATTCCAATTCAATAATCCGCATTATCCCGACGTTGACGACACGGCGGTTGTGGCGTTTGCAATGGCAGAATCTGAAAATGCAAAATTGCACGACGATTCAATTCATGCCGCAACGCGCTGGATTACAGAAATGCAATCGAAAAATGGTGGTTATGGCGCGTTTGACGTTGATAATACTTACTACTATTTAAACGAAATCCCCTTTGCTGACCACGGTGCATTGCTTGACCCTCCGACTTCGGACGTGAGCGCACGTTGTGCAATGCTTATGGCGAAAGTCGCGCAAAATCATCCTGAATATGCAGAGCCGTTAAAATGCACCATTGCTTATTTACGCACTGAACAAGAAGCAGATGGTTCATTTTTTGGACGTTGGGGAACGAATTATATTTACGGCACATGGTCAGTTTTACTCGCGTTAGAACAAACCGATTTGCCAAAATCTGACCCTATGTACACCAAAGCCGTCGCATTTTTGAAAAGTGTACAACGCGCAGATGGCGGTTGGGGTGAAGATAATTTCAGTTATCACGACACCAGTTTTGCAGGTAAATATCATTTCAGCACAGCATTTCAAACCGCATGGGCAGTGTTAGCACTTTGTGCGGCTGGCGAAGGCAAAAGTGCTGAAGTGAAAGCAGGCATTGATTTTATTCTACGCTCACAACAAGCTGACGGTGTTTGGAATGACAAATGTTTCACTGCACCAGGGTTTCCAAAAGTCTTTTATTTGAAATATCATGGTTACGATAAATTTTTCCCCTTGTGGGCGTTAGCTCGCTATCGTAATGAGTTGAATAAAAAGTGATTACTGGAATTATTGTTGCCCTTGCTGAAGAATTAAATACCTTAAAAACCTTACCAAACGCGCTGTGGGAACCCAATTTGCCGCGCGGCAAGTTTGTTTTTTTAACTGACAATGTGTTGCTGATTCATTCTGGAGCAGGCGCAGAAAATGCTAGAAAAGCCGCTGAACTTGCTGTTTCAAAAGGCGCAACGCAACTGATGAGTTGGGGTTGTGCGGCGGCATTAAGTCCTGATTTAAAAATGGGCGATTTGGTTTTAGCCGAAAGTTTAATTGGCAGTGACGGGCAAGAAATTTCAGTAAATGCAACATGGCACCAACACGCGAAAATCCTTTTGGGTGCTGAAATTACAGCTTATAAAGGCGCGTTGATTGCCAGTGAAAAAGTCGTTTCTACCGCGCAAGAAAAACACGAAATTTTTGAAAAAACAGGCGCAATTGCGCTCGACATGGAAAGTGGCGCAATTGCTAAAGTTGCTACACATTATGCCCTGCCCTTTTTAGTCATTCGCGCGATTGCTGACCCCGCGTCGATGGATTTGCCTAACGCGCTTGAAAACGCCCTAAACGAAAAAGGTGAAGTCGCAATTACCCGAATTCTCAAATCCCTCGTTTTAAATCCCAAAGAACTTCCGCATTTAATTCAAATTGGGCAGTATTTCCAAATTGCCAAAAAAACACTTTCTAATGTTGCCAAACATTTGCCAAACATTATTTCGTTCAAGTAAGTACCGCATTTTTCCAGAATTTACGTTCCATTCATTTCGTTTTTGCACGTTCACTTCATTTAGGATTCACCTTGACAGAAACAAAAGAAGGTTTAGTTATTTCCCATTTAGGGCAAGGCATCGCAGTTGAATGTGACGGTGAAATTGTTTTGTGCCAGCCACTACGAAAATTAGACACCGTAACGGTTGGCGACAAGGTTTTATGGTCACAAGTCGCGCTAGGTCAAGGTCGAATTGAAGCACTTTTACCGCGCAAATCAGTGTTAACTCGCCCGTCACGCAACGAGAAAATTCGTCCAGTTGCCGCAAATATCGACAACGTGTTTGTTGTATTTGCAATTGAACCTTTTTGTGATTTTTTACTGCTCGATCAGTATTTAGCGATTTGTGAAAATCGTGCTTTCAAAGCATCGTTGATTTTAAATAAAACCGATTTACCGCTCTCAGATGAAATTGAAAAAGAATTAGCCGATTACGTTGCACTCGGTTACGACTTATTTCGAGTGAGTGCAAATTTGCCTGAAACGTTACATGAATTAAAACAAGCCTTGCGTGGGCAAACGAGCATTTTTACAGGGCAATCTGGCGTAGGAAAATCGTCGCTGACTAACACCTTAATTCCTGATAAAAATTTAAAAACCAACACCGTTTCCGCAACAACTAAACACGGCCGGCATACGACAACCGCCGCAACGCTTTATCATTTACCCGAAGGCGGCTATTTAATTGACTCTCCTGGGGTTGCTATTTTTGGACTTGCCGATATTTCACGCGGGCAGCTCGCGCAAGGTTTCCGAGAGTTCCAACCCTTTTTAGAACATTGTAAATTCAACGATTGTTCACATCATCAAGACAAAGGTTGTGCCGTTCGGGTTGCGGTTGAAACGGGGGAAATTTCCACCGCACGTTATGAACGCTTTTTAAAATTGCACCAAAAGATGTAATCAAACAGTCACAAAACGGTTGCTAGAATGTAATCTTTTATTTTTTGACTCAAAAACATGCCTAATTTTATTATTCTCGTCGTTGAAGACGAAGATGCAATTCGTGAAATGCTCGTTGTCGTTCTTGAACAAGCAGGTTTTAATGTTCACGCCGCGTCAAGTGCTGCTGAAGCGCAGCGGTTTTTAAATAACAGCTTGCCCGATTTGATTTTACTTGATTGGATGCTGCCTGATTTAAGCGGCGTGGAATTCGCACGGCGACTTCGCAAAGAAGAAACCTATCAAGAATTACCTATTATCATGCTAACCGCGCGTGGCGAAGAAGAAGATAAAATTCGCGGTTTTAGTTGCGGGGTTGATGATTACATGACAAAACCGTTTTCACCACGCGAATTAGTGGCAAGGCTTCGTGCTGTGTTGCGTCGCTCAAGCAAACATCAATGGTCGCCCCAAATTATCGCTGGTGATTTGGTGTTAGATACCGAGCAGCACCGTTTAACAATCGGCGAACAAAATGTTGAAGTTAGCCCAACCGAATTTCGTTTGATGCAATTTTTTATGACCCATCCCGACAAAGTGTTTAATCGCACACAATTACTTGATCAGGTTTGGGGGCGTAGCGTTTATATTGAAGAACGCACCGTTGATGTGCATATTCGCCGTTTGCGTAAAATCTTAGAAACCTACGGACGTGAAGAATTAGTACAAACCGTGCGTGGATTTGGTTATCGATTTTCAGTAATACAAGCAAAACAGAGTTAGAAATGAACATTTGGCAACGTGAACTTATTGTTTTTACATTACTTTTTACAGTAATTAGCATTATTGGATTGTTTACCAAATTATTTGTACCGTTGCTACTTGCATTGATTGCTTTGTTATTTATTCAGCATTTACGGCAAATTCACCGTTTTGAAAAATGGCTCAGAACGGGCGGCAATAGCACTTATCCAAAAACGAGCGGCGTGTGGGAAGAAATTTATTACCACGTTTATCGCATCAAAAAAAATAACAAACGTCGCAAGAAAAAACTGAGCAAAATGGTCGATCAATTTCGCCAATCCACTGAAGCGTTGCCCGACGCAGCGGTTGTTTTAAACGAAAGTGACGAAATTGAATGGGCAAATAAAGCAGCGCGAGCGGTTTTAGGATTGCGTTCGGGTGATAAAGGTCAACGCATTCCGAATTTAATTCGTTTCCCAGAGTTTATTTCCTATCTTAAATCCAAAAATTACGATGAACCTGTGATTTTGCCCTCGCCGCAAAATAATCAAATTACCCTTGCAGTTCGAATCATCAATTACGGCGCGGGGTTGCGACTTTTACTTGCACAAGACGTAACGCAATTAAAACAAATGGAGCGCATGCGAAAAGATTTTGTCGCCAACGTGTCGCACGAATTACGCACGCCGCTGACAGTTTTGAAAGGCTACATTGAAACACTGCAAGATTTTGATGAAGGCAGCTCGCCATTACTCACTAATTCACTGTGCAATATGCAAGGACAAACCGAGCGTATGCAACATTTAGTCGATGATTTATTACTGCTCGCACATTTAGAAACGAAAGGCAAAAAACACGAAATTGTCGATGTCCCACATTTACTTAATAAAATTTGCCACGAAAATCGCGTAGACCGAGTGAAATTGATTTTAGATTCGCCTGCAAATTTACTTGGCGATGAAAACGAATTACGCAGCGCATTTACTAATTTACTTGGCAACGCGCTCAAGTATTCGCCCGAAAATTCCCCTGTGCAAATTCGCTGGTATCAAACCGAAAAAGGCGTGTTTTTAGATGTCATTGACGAAGGTGAAGGCATTGCACAAGCTGACATTTCGCGCGTCACGGAGCGGTTTTATCGTGTCGAAACCAAACGTGATAAAAAAATCAGCGGCACAGGATTAGGATTAGCGATTGTGAAACATGTTTTAATGCGGCATGATGCACAACTTGTCATTCGTAGCGATTTAGGCAAAGGCAGTTGTTTTCAATGCGCTTTTCCGTTGCAACGATTGCGCGAATGAGGGTTGTTTCACATCACTTTTGAGGAGGATTAGGTCATGAAAGAAAAAATAAAAAAATATCTGAACTACTTTTTAATCGGCATTTTTGCTGTTATTCCGCTCGCAATTGTCATCAAAATCGTGTTTTTCACGAAAGATTTGCTTGCTGATATGGTGCGATTTGTCTACAGCTATGCTGACAATACTGTTTACACCATTATCTTTTTGACGTTGAGCTGCGTGGTTCTCATTTCAATTGGGCATAAATTAGCCATTGAAGGGCGCGTTTGGTTTTTAGCGTTAATCGATGCGATTATCGAAAGAATTCCTTTTTTAAATACAATTTATCGCGTATTGAAAAAAGTCATTAGTATGTTTTCATCGCAAGATAAAGCGGTGGCAAAAGAGGTGGTTTATGTGGAATATCCAAAAGATGGTGTTTGGGTTCCCGCGTATGTAACTAATCGCCATAACGATAAATATGTATTGTTTATTCCCACTTCACCCAATCCAACGTCAGGTTTTACGGTAATTGTGGATAAAAGCAAAGTCATTAAATCAAACATGGATATTGAAGAAGCAAGTAGTTTTATCGTGAGTATCGGCGTGGATTACGACAAAGTTTCAGAATCGGATTTGTTACCTTAAATTTCAGGCGGTGGGGCGAGTTTTAACGTATTAAGTTCTAAAACA
>JAQTOT010000221.1 GCA_028713145.1 Methylococcales bacterium | reverse complement strand
CCTAAAAGGTATTCGCCTTCGTAAATCGTGTTTGCGCGGAACATAGGAAAGACGAAATCACGCGCAAATTCCTCGCGCAAATCGTCGATATAAATTTCTTTGATTCCCAGTGATTGTGCTTTTGCTCTGGCTGGTTCAACTTCTTCGCCCTGCCCTAAATCCGCCGTAAATGTCACGACTTCACATTGATAAACATCTTGTAACCATTTCAAAATCACCGATGTATCAAGACCACCCGAATACGCTAAAACTACTTTTTTTATGTTTGACATATTTTTCCAACTAAAATTTTTGTGTATTAAAGACTTAAACGTTACGCAAACCCGCGCCACATGAATAAACAATTTGCCACATACCTTTGAATTTGTAAAACTAAAACCTGCTTAGTAATTTAAACAAAAAGGATTGTTATGACGTTAAAAATTAAAGTGCCACATTTGCCCGAATCTGTGAGCGACGCAACGCTGATTGCATGGCACAAAAGTGTGGGCGATAACGTCTTGAAAAATGACAGTTTAGTTGATTTGGAAACCGATAAAGTCACGCTTGAAGTTGTCGCGCCTGAATCGGGAGTTTTGCGTGAAATTTTAAAAACCGACGGCGCGATTGTAACCAGCGGTGAAATTTTAGCGACGCTTGAAGTCAAAGACATTCCCATCGAAACAACACAAACCGATGACGACGATTTTGAGAATCCGCTAACGCCATCCATTCGTCGTTTGTTGCGCGAACATGATTTAGATGCGAGCGAAATTGTCGGTACGGGCAAAGACGGACGTTTGACCAAAGCCGATGTGTTAGATGTTGTGAATCAACGCGCGTTGCAAGAAGCCGAAGTCATTGTGCCTGCTGTTGAACCTGAACCACTCACAGAATTAGAACTGACAACGCCTGCTCAAAATTTGCGTCCTGAACAGCGTGTACCGATGACACGTTTGCGTGCAAAAGTGGCTGAACGTTTGCTGCAAGCACAACAAAATGCCGCTATGCTCACCACATTTAACGAAGTGAGTATGCAAAATGTGATTGAATTACGAAATCAATACAAAGGACGTTTTGAACAAAAACACGGGGTAAAACTCGGTTTTATGTCGTTTTTTGTCAAAGCCTCAATTGAAGCCTTAAAACGTTTTCCTGTGATGAATGCGTCGATTGATGACAACGATATTATTTATCACGGTTTTTACGATATTGGCATTGCGGTCAGTACCGAAAAAGGCTTGATTGTTCCTGTGTTGCGTGATGCCGACCAACTCGATTTTGCGGGAATTGAGCAAAGCATTGTTGAATTTGGCGAAAAAACACGTTCAGGTCGTTTGAGTTATGAAGATTTAAAAGGCGGTACGTTCACGATTACTAATGGTGGCGTGTTTGGTTCGATGCTTTCAACGCCGATTTTAAATCCGCCGCAATCCGCCATTTTAGGGATGCACGCCATTAAGGAACGCCCTGTTGTTGAAAATGGGCAAATTGTAATTCGTCCGATTATGTATTTAGCATTGTCGTATGACCACCGTTTGATTGATGGGCGTGATGCGGTGCAGTTTTTGGTCACGATTAAGGAATGTTTAGAATCGCCTGCACATTTGTTGCTGAACATTTGATTGAATTATAAAACGACAAACTTTTAATAAATTCACAAAGGAAAACATGAAACTCCGTTTTTTATTACCGCTAGGTGCATTCTTGGCGATGATGATTTTTTTGGGTATCGGTTTGAAACTCGACCCGCACGAAGTACCTTCACCGTTAATTGATAAAGCCGCCCCTGCTTTCACATTGGCGCAACTACACGAACCAGAAAAAACCTTTTCGCCTGCTGACATGAAAGGCAAGGTTTGGCTTTTAAATGTGTGGGCTTCGTGGTGCGCGTCATGTCGTCAAGAACACGTTTTTTTTACTGAATTTGCACAGGCAAATCCAGCGGTGAATTTAATCGGTTTGAATTACAAAGATGAGCGTGAAGCAGCAATGCAATGGCTTTCACGGCTGGGAAATCCTTATTTGTTGAGTATTTCGGATACGCAAGGCATGGCAGGTCTTGATTGGGGCGTTTATGGCGTACCTGAAACGTTCATTATCGACAAAAAAGGCAACATTCGCCACAAACAAACTGGCCCAGTTGATTTAACGATTTTGCAAACGGTGATTGTGCCGCTCATCGACAAACTCAATGCCGAGCAATAATTCATGATTAAAAAAGGGCTACTTTCGTTTTTCGCGCTGCTGGTTATTTTTGAAGAATGGCTTTGGGACGCGCTAGCGATTTTGGGGCAATGGTTTTCACGAGTTTTGCATTTAGAAAAATTCGATGCGTGGCTAATTTCGGCTTCGCCAAATCAAGCCTTGCTGGCTTTTTTAATTCCGTTAATTATCATCACGCCGTTTAATTTACTGGCGATATTTTTACTGACGCACGGTGCAATTGTTCAAGGCATCGCGTTAGAAATTGCCGTAAAATTGGTTGGCACGTTGCTGATTGCGCGAATTTTTCGGTTAGTTAAAACAGCATTATTGACCTTTGCATGGTTTGCGAAAATTTATTATGCGGTGACAGATGTTTTGCATTGGGCGCATGAACTAATTCAACATACGCAAATTTATCAAACCAGTTTGAAACTCAAAGCGACCATTAAAATTCAAGCGGCAAAACTTTTAAAAATCTTTTCTTAAAACAAACGAGTTCTTTCCTTTGAAATCACCCATTTTTCTACCTTGGTTTATCACCAGCGTGATTATCGCGCTGCTCAGTTTTAGCGTTTTTGCCGCACATTTTTATCATTTTCAAAATCCACTTTCCGAACATGGACGCATTGTCTGGCGCACGATTTTTTATATTTTGGCAATTTTATTGTTGCCGCTGACGAATTTATTACGCCACATCTTTTTGCGTTTAAATCAAACCATGCCGTTGCTTGAGAATGCGAATTTAGAAAAAACCATCAAAACACGCTATACCTTAACGGTCAGCGTTTCGATGCTGTTGATTTTGGTGATTGGCAGTTTGGGCAGCGTGATATTTTATTTCGGCGATGGTTTTAATAGCCTGCACATTTTTAATATCGTTGCAGGACTTGGCATATTTTTATATCGCCCCAAATTGCACGAATACCAACAAATTCAAGACGCTTTAACGGAAGACGACCATGACGAATAAAAAAGAATTGCTCGCAATCGCTGACAGTTGCGTGAAATGTGGGATTTGCTCGCCACATTGCCCAACTTACACCCACAC
>JAQTOT010000220.1 GCA_028713145.1 Methylococcales bacterium | reverse complement strand
TTGCCACAGCGGCGCGGCATTTAACGGCGCGGGAACATTCCAAAAATTCCCAGTGAATCCAGATGGTTTCTTAGAAGCAAAATATCACTTCACTAAAGACAAAGGCGTTGCCGAAGTTTCTAAAAAAGCCGATGACGAGCATTTATTTAAAGTTCCAACGCTGAGAAACATTGCGTTGACTGCGCCATATTTCCATAACGGTTCAGTTGCAACACTTGATGAAGCGGTAAAAGTGATGGCAAAAGTGCAATTAGGTAAAGACTTGTCAAAAGACGAAGCAGCTGACATTGTGGCATTTTTGAATGGTTTAACGGGCGAATTCCCAAAACAAACTTTCCCAAAATTACCTGAAACAGCAGGTAAATCGTTCTACTAAAATTTAAAAAGGTGAGCGTGAATTTTCGCGCTCACTTTTGTTGTATCGGAAATTCAAAAAAGAAACTCAAATAAAGAACGGTAATTGCGAACACAATCAAAAATAAAATGAAATTCCATATTGGTGAGTCCATTTTTATTTGACGAATTGTTAGCCAGATAAGCCCAGCAGCAACAGCACCTTCTATTTTTAAATAATAATAGACGACTGTAAAAAATAATAATTTAGTTAAAATTCCCATCACAACATTTAGGTTTTATCAAAATACGTTGACATTTTTTAACTTATTTTTGAATTCGCTGCAAAAAAATGAGTAGGTATCGCGTGCTAGGCACGTTTTCTGCTACGCTATAAAAATTATTTCAAGCCATTAACTTTAGGAACAAGCGTGTTAAAGCTCCCTCTTTTATCTTTTCTCAGCATTATTTTATTGGGCAGCTGTGCTGTCGAACCTGAAAAAATAGAACCTACCGAAGCCGCCGCTGAAACGGTTGTGCCAGAAGTGAAAACTGAAAAATCTGATTTACCTCCGCTTGAAGCGAAAACAGCAATTGATCCTGATGTGATGTACTTATTGCTTGCAGCTGAACTCGCTACACAACGTGGGCAATATGGCTTGGCTTATGAAGCCTATATGGAACTTACAAAACGGGTGAAAGATCCAAAATTTGCCGAACAAGCCGCAAAACTTGCTTTGCAAATTAAAGATTCGCGCAAAACCAATGACGCAGTTTCGGCGTGGATGAATCAGGAGCCTAAAAATGTGACGGTGAAAAAAGTCGCCGCATTAAATGCCTTGCGTGGAAACAATAAAAAAGCGGCAGTGAAGGAATTAAATGCGTTACTTGTCGCTGAACCTGAAAATTTTCAAAACGCACTTTTAGAACTGAGCAGTATTTTACAAAAAGAAGGCAAAGAGAAATTCGTGTATGACACGCTTGAAGTGTTGTCAGCAAAAACGACGACCAATAAACCTGTGATTTATTTCGTGCAATCGTTGCTTGCCATGCAAATGAAAAATAACGCGCAAGCTGAAAAGAAAATTGAGCAAACGCTAGCGTTGCAACCCGATTGGGAACATCCGCTGTTGATTCAAGCGCAACTTGCGATTATGGCAAATGATTTAAATCAGGCAAAAACACTTTTAAATTCAGCGATTTTGAAACATCCCAATAATGCGACATTTAAAAAATTACTCGCGCAAACGCTGATTAAAACCAGCGAATACGAAGCGGCAGCGCAGCAATATCAAACGTTAATTACTCAAAATCCAAAGGATGGTGAAAATTACATTGCACTTGCGTTAATCAATTTGCAGTTAAATCGTGAGTCAAATGCAGAAACCATTTTGAAAACGCTTGCCGAGCAAGCAGAGTGGACTTCACCAGCGAGTTTTTATTTAGGCAAAATCGAAGAAAAACGTGGTAACACGGATGCTGCGATTGCGTTGTTTGACAAAGTCAATGACGCAAATTTTTCACTTGAAGCAGGCATGTCTACAATTAACTTGCTCGCTAAAGCGCGTAAATTTGATGAGGTCGAAAAACGCTTAAACCTTTTGCTGCAAAAATTCCCAGAACAAAAATTACGCATCACGTTAATGCAGGCGAGTTTATACAATCAGCAAAATCAAGCTGAAAAAGCGTTTGCGTTGCTCAGTTCAGCGTTGCTTGAAATGCCCGAAGAAAAAGATTTGCTCTACACTCGTGCTTTAATTGCCGAGCATTTGGGCAAAATTGACGTGATGGAAGCGGATTTAAAAAAGATTTTGGTAAAAGAACCTAATAACGCCGAAGCCTTGAATGCGCTAGGTTATACGCTTTTAAATGACGAAAAACGTTACCGTGAAGCCGAAAAATATCTGCAAAAAGCGATTAAATTACAGCCGAATGAGCCTGCGATTATGGATAGTTTTGGTTGGTTGCAATTTAAATTAGGTAATCACGCACAAGCGGCAAAATATCTACAAACGGCTTATGAAAAATTAAATAGCGGTGAAATCGCGGCGCATTTGTGCGAAGTGCTTTGGACAATGAATAAAAAAGAAGACGCACAAAAGTTTTTTGACGAAGCTATAAAAAATGCACCTGACGATGCGGACTTGCTGAATTTTAAAAAGCGTTTTTTGGAGTAATGGCGCGTGAGAAAAATTTTATTGCTGGCAGGAATTTTAGCATTGCCTGCGTGTTCAATGCTTTTGACAACACCTGAAATTGCGTATCAACCGACAACGGTACAAAACGCATTGTACGATTTGCAGCGTTGGGCGTTTGAAGGGCGAATTGCCATTACTGGTAAAAATGATGCGTGGTCGGCAAATATCAACTGGGAGCATACGCCAACAGAAGATTTGATTAAATTATCTGGACCTTTAGGGCAGGGCGGGGCGTTGATTCAATTAAATGCTAGCGGTGTGACGATTGATCAAGGCGGTGGCGATGTAAAATCATCGACCGATGTTGAGAACTTCATCAATCAACAAGTTGGGTTGGCAGTGCCTGTGAATTCCTTGCGTTATTGGGTGGTTGGTTTGCCTGATAAGTCGCAAACGGCAAGCACAATTGCAAACGGTTTTGAGCAAGTTGGTTGGAAGAATCAATATAAAACGATGCAACCTGTTAATAGTTACGTTTTGCCGCGCAATATGACTGTGACGAGTGAAACCGTAAAATTAAAATTATTCATTGACCAATGGATTTTAGATGACAAACGAAGATAAGGTTTTTCAGTGGGGTGAAAAATATCCCGCGCCTGCAAAATTAAATTTGATGCTCCGAATTGTCGGGCAACGTGAAGACGGTTATCACTTGTTGCAAACGGTTTTTCAGTTTGTGGAATTGTGTGATTGGTTGACGTTTTTACCGAATGATTCTGGCGAAGTGGTGTTAGAAAATGCCATTTCAGGTGTTGAA
>JAQTOT010000066.1 GCA_028713145.1 Methylococcales bacterium | reverse complement strand
ACACGTCGTTTATCCGACGTGTATCCTGAACTTTCAGTTCTTAGTTCACTAACCTACCAGCTTTAGCTGGTAGTTGTTGAGTTTGAGTAGTAGAGACGTTTTACGTCTCTACACATTGACGACAAAATCAATCGTCGTCGTTTTCAGTGTCAGCTGAATGTCTAAATTGCAACGCGATACCTTGTAAAAAATTTCTTAATACTTGATCGCCACATTTGCGGTGATGTTTGTGTGCTTCATGGCGGAAAAATGCGCTTAGTTCAGGTTTGGATAATCTAAAACCTGCGAGTTCTAACGCATTGAGCATATCTTCTTCTTTGAATTCAAGCGCGATGCGTAATTTACGCAAAATGCCGTTATTGTCGAGTTCGACCGCCGACGGTTTTACCGTTCCATCTTCTTTTTTACCGCGTTTATACGTAATTAAGCCATCTAAAAACAACGATAATTTTCTATTGTTAATCGGGGCAAAATCGGGATCGTTATCTTTTTTAAGAAATTTCAATAATTCTTCTCGCGTTAATTCAAAATCGCTTAATGCAAATATCTCAAGCATTGTTGCGTCGTTTAAATTTAAGGCATAGCGCACACGGCGCAAAACATCGTTATTTATCATGATTATATTTTGAAATTTGAAGTTAGCAAGCGCGGATGGTCGCACGTTTCTTGGCTGATATGCAAAATAAACGTCGAAATTTAGCGTTCTACATGGTTTGGCGCGTCGGCGTGTGTATGTTATCTTTTGACGCATTATTTGCATTCAATCATTCCAATAATATGACACCCGAACAATTTAACGCTTTTGCCCAACAGGGTTACAACCGCATTCCGATTAGCCGTGAAATTCTTGCAGATTTAGATACGCCTTTAAGCGCGTATTTGAAACTGGCTGACGGCGCATATTCTTATCTATTTGAATCGGTACACGGTGGTGAACAATGGGGACGTTATTCGATTATTGGTTTGCCCTGCAAAACGGTTGTGAAAGTATTTGGCAATCAAATTACGGTCACGTTTGAAAATAAAATCATCGAAGATTTAACGCATGAAAACCCGTTGCAATGGGTTGAAGAATTTAAAGCGCGTTATCGCGTTCCTGAAATTGACGGTTTGCCGCGTTTTAATGGCGGTTTAGTTGGTTATTTTGGTTACGAAACGATTTGTTACATTGAGCCGCGCGTTTGCAAAATTACCAAACCTGATGAAATTGGCGCACCTGATATTTTATTGATGGTTTCCGAAGAGTTGCTCGTTTTTGATAATTTATCAGGCAAATTATTATTGCTCACGCACGCCAATCCAGAAGAGGCGAATGCGTATGAAAACGCGCAAAATCGTCTGCAAGCATTAGCGATAAAATTGCGTGAATCCAGCGCAAAACCACAATCGCATACCAATCCTAAAAATGTTGATGAAGAGCATTTTGTTTCTGGTTTTACACAAGATGGTTTTAAACAAGCCGTTCGCAAAGCCAAAGAATACATCACGAATGGCGACATCATGCAGGTTGTTTTATCACAACGCATGACCATTCCCTACAGCGCAGAACCGTTGAATTTATATCGTGCGTTGCGTTGTTTAAATCCATCGCCGTATATGTTTTATTTGAATTTAGAAGATTTTCATATTGTCGGTTCGTCACCTGAAATTTTGGTGCGTTTGGAAGATGAAACCGTCACCGTGCGTCCGATTGCAGGCACACGCCGACGCGGCACAACGCCTGAACATGATTTAGAACTCGAACAAGAATTACTCGCCGACCCGAAAGAAATTGCAGAGCATTTGATGCTCATCGATTTAGGTCGCAACGACACGGGACGTGTAGCAGAAATTGGCAGCGTTCAATTAACCGACAAGATGATTGTGGAGCGTTATTCGCATGTGATGCACATTGTGTCGAACGTCACGGGAACATTAAAAAAAGGTAAAAATGCGTTTGATGTGTTAGCGGCAACATTTCCTGCTGGAACGGTGAGCGGTGCGCCGAAAATTCGCGCGATGGAAATTATTGATGAACTCGAACCTGTGAAACGCGGCGTGTATTCGGGGGCAGTGGGTTATATCGGTTGGACGGGAAATTTAGACACGGCGATTGCGATTAGAACGGCTGTGATTAAAGACGGAAAGTTACATATTCAAGCAGGTGCGGGGATTGTCTACGATTCTGTGCCGCAAAGTGAATGGGATGAAACGATGAACAAAGGTCGCGCAGTGTTTCGTGCGGTGGCAATGGCTGAGGCGGGATTGGATAATTTGTAATTCGGCGCAATTTAAAAATTGAATAGGATAAAAATATGAGTATTTTTAATGCAATAACAAATTTTTTTAGCAAATCCCCAAAAAATGAACAACAAAAAGAAGCCGATAAAATTGCAAAAGATGCGTGGCTTAAAAATGAAAACGCAAAATGGAACCTGAATTTTTTAATGTCTCTTGAATGGAAACGATACGAAGAAATCTGCAAAGAACTTTTAACCATCAGAGAAAATGGAAAATTAAAAGTTGAATTAACAAAAATAGGTGCTGATGGCGGAATTGACTTAAAAATTACTGACAAAAAAAACAAACTGGTTGGTGTCGGTCAATGCAAAGCCTACAACTCAAAAATCACCGTTGAAAAAATCCGTGAATTATTTGGAATCATGGCAAGCGAAAATGCTGAGAAAGGCTATTTTTTCACAACGTCTTCTTTCACAAACGACTGCATTCAATTTGCAAAAGAGAAGAAAATCGAACTCATTGACGGCAACCAGCAAATCAAAATAATTCAATCATTCACACAACAGCAACAAAACCAGTTGTACAAAATGGCTACCGAAGGCGATTACACAACACCAACTTGTCCAAAATGTGACCAAAAAATGGTCAAGCGAATAGGTAAAGAAAAAGGAAATGAATTTTGGGGATGTTTGAACTATCCGCGCTGCAAAAACATTTTACAAATGAGAAAAGTCAATTAGGCGGCTAACCTTCGAACATTGCGCGTAAAAAATCGTTTTTTTGAAAAATACAGAAAACGAAGGCGCGGGGCTTTCGTTCTTGATTTTTGATTTTGAACAATAATTTTTTGAGGCTTAAATTTTATGCAACAGATATTCGCGCCATTTAGTGCAACCATTTCTGAATTAAGAAAAAATCCAAAAGCCTTACTTGAAAAAGCGCAAGATGACACCGTGGCTATTTTTGAACGTAATGCCCCAGCGGCTTATTTAGTTTCACCTGTTCACTATGAACAGCTTTTGAACCGTTTAGAAGATTACGAATTAGGCGAAATTGTGAAAGCGCGACAAGCAGAAAAACCGTTTGCAGTTGAAGTTTCACTCGATGAATTATAGATTGAAATTTTTGCCTAGCGCACAAAAAGAATGGGACAAACTCGATAACAGCATCAAAGCGCAATTCAAAAAGAAGTTAGCAAAATGTTTAGAAAATCCACACATTCCAGCCAACAGACTGCATGATTTTGAATGTGCTTATAAAATCAAATTACGGTCAGTGGGTTATCGATTAGTCTACGAAGTAGATGATGGTGAGATTATCGTGTTCGTCATTGCAGTAGGAAAACGAGAAAATAACGTTATTTATGATGTTGCTACGCAAAGGAAAAGTTAGTTTTATAAACAATCGTAGTGTCACAATTTAAAAAAATTAGGAGAAAATATAAATATGAAAGTCGTAATGGTTGATAACTACGATTCATTTACTTACAACTTGGTGCAGTATTTTGGTGAATTGGGCGCAGACGTTATCGTGGTTCGCAATGACCAAGTTTCAGTTGCCGATATTGCTGCATTAAATCCCGATAAAATTGTGATTTCACCAGGGCCTTGTACACCAAAAGAAGCAGGCGTTTCGGTCGAGACGATTAAACATTTTGGTGGAAAAATCCCCCTTTTAGGCGTGTGCTTAGGTCATCAAAGTATTGGTTATGCGTTTGGTGGAAATGTGATTCATGCAAAACAAATCATGCACGGCAAAACCTCGCCTGTTTATCATGCTGACATTGGTGTTTTTAAAGGCTTGAGTAATCCTTTTACCGCGACGCGCTATCATTCGCTGGTGATTGAACAAAGTAGTTTGCCCGATTGCTTAGAAGTCACTGCATGGACACAAAACGAAAATGGCGACATTGACGAAATCATGGGTGTGCGTCATAAAACGCTCGATATTGAAGGGGTGCAATTTCATCCCGAATCGATTTTGACGCAACACGGTCACGATTTGTTACGGAATTTTCTGCAACGTTAATTACAAAACACGAGGTTTAAGACATGAAAAATTCCACAGACTGGCACGTCTTAACCATTCAACAAGCCTTAGAGGCACAGCAAATCACGTTTGCGGGTTTAACGCCTTCGCAAGCCGCGCAACGTTTGCAACGTGACGGTGCAAATCAACTCAAAGAAAAACCGCCAAAATCTATTTGGTGGTTATTTTTGGCTCAATTCCAAAGCGTTTTAATTGTCGTGTTAATTGCGGCGGCTGGATTAGCTACGTTTATCGGTGATGAAATCGATGGCATGGTAATTATGACGGTCGTTTTCATCAATTCGTTACTGGGTTTTTATCAAGAATTTCAAGCGGAAAAATCCCTTGCCTCCTTGAAAAAAATGTTGTCATTGCAAGCAACGGTGCGCCGTGACAATGACGTTATCGAAATTGCTGCAAAAGATTTAGTACAAGGCGATATTGTTTTGCTCGAAGCGGGGAATAAAATTCCTGCCGATGGACGACTACTCAAAGCAATTGGCGTTGAATGCGACGAATCGGCATTAACAGGTGAATCAATCCCTGTTGAAAAACAAACTGAAGCCTTGCAAAGCAATACGCCACTAGCTGAACGTAGCAACATGTTGTTCATGAATAATGTGGTGACGCGCGGACGTGGTGAAATGCTTGTCACTGCAACAGGCATGGACACCGAAATCGGAAAACTTGCACAACTTCTCACAGACACCGAAGAACAACCCACACCATTACAGAATCAACTTGACCGTTTAGGCAAACGTTTGGCGGGTTTGGCGTTGGTGATTGTATTGATTTTATTTGCTAGAGCGTTATGGCGCGGCGAACCGCTGATTGAGACAGCTTTCACGGCAATTGCATTAGCTGTTGCCGCAATTCCAGAAGGTTTGCCAGCGGTTGTCACCGTGACACTTGCGCTCGGAATGCACCGCATGGCAAAGCAAAAAGCGATTGTTAAACGTTTATCCGCAGTGGAAACGCTTGGTTGCACGACGGTGATTTGTACCGATAAAACTGGCACGTTAACGGTCAATCAAATGACTGTACGAGAGTTTTTTTATCACGGAAAAAATTATCACGTCAGTGGCGAAGGCTATGATTCAAAAGGCGAAATCACACCATCTTGCGTGACAAAGCATGATTTATTATTGCCCTTGATGTTGTGTAACGACAGTCACAATCGCTCACAAGAAATTATCGGTGACCCGATGGAAGGTGCGTTGCTAGTTTTGGCCGAAAAAGGCGGCATGAATTACGAACACGCTCGAATGGAATATCCACGTCTTGCCGAAATTCCTTTTGATGCCGAACACAAATTTATGGCAACGTTTCATCGTCACGGTGGCGATGTGTTGATTTTTGTCAAAGGTGCACCCGAAGTGATTTTAGACCGTTGTCAGTTGAGTGTTGATGACCGTGTCGATTTGCGTGCTAAAAACGCCAGCATGGCGCGAACTGGTTTGCGTGTGTTAGCGGTTGCGATGCACCGCATTCCTGCGTCAGGCGCACAACCGCGTTTTAGTGGTATTACAAAAGAGTATTTGTGGCGATATATTGAAAAACTGCAATTTGTGAGTTTAATCGGTTTGCAAGACCCGCCGCGTGTGGAAGTGTGCGAGGCGATTCGTTTATGTCATCAAGCGGGCATTGCCGTGAAAATGATTACAGGCGACCAAGCCACGACGGCAACCGCGATTGCAAGAGAACTCGGTTTACACGGTGAAACGCTTGAAGGGGAAGCCTTAAGTGAATTAGATGACGAAGAATTAGCAGAAAAAATTAACGACATTAGCGTATTTGCTCGCATTGCCCCTGAACAAAAAATGCGCCTTGTAAATGCGCTAAAAAAACAAGGTCACGTTGTTGCCATGACGGGCGACGGTGTGAATGATGCGCCTGCGTTGAAAAGTGCTGACATTGGTATTGCGATGGGAAAAAGTGGTACGGATGTCGCGCAAGAAGCCGCAACCATGATTTTAACTGACGATAATTTCGCTTCGATTGTCAATGCGGTGAGGGAAGGGCGCGGCATTTATGACAATATGGTGAAGTTTATTCGCTTTCAACTTTCGACCAACATTGGGGCGATTTTGTGTGTTGCCATTGCTCCGCTTTTGTATTTGCCACTACCTTTTTCGGCGATTCAATTGTTGTGGATAAACATTATCATGGATGGTCCGCCTGCCATGTCGTTAGGTGTTGACCCAGTGCGTTCCAATACGATGAATGAACCACCACGAGGCACTCATGCACAATTATTATCGCTTCGACGTTTAGCGCAGTTGTTTTTTTACGGCATCATTATGGCGAGTGGCACGTTAGGAATTCTGTTTTACGATTTACAGCAATTTGATGACATTGAACACGCAAAAACTTTAGCCTTCACAACGTTTGTGTTATTCCAAATTTTCAACGTATTTAATGCCCGCTCAGAAAAAGGTACGGCGTTGAATCGGCAATTTTTTAAAAATCGTTGGTTGTGGTTATCGCTGATTTCAGTAGTTGGTTTGCAATTCACGATGGTTTATTGGGAAATCGCACAAACGATTTTTCACACCGCCGATTTAGATGTTGACGATGCAATTCTCTCTGTTAGCGTCGCAAGTAGTGTGTTGATTTTGGAAGAAGTACGCAAATTACTCACGCCAAGTAAGTGGCGATAAAACCTACTTCTTTACTCAACAATTGAAGCCTTCTAAAATGACGCAATTCTTGTCTTTCAGTATTCAAAAATATGACCTATCCAATTGAAAAAATTCGTGCAGACTTTCCGATTCTTAACGAAAAAATTCGTAATAAACCGCTCGTTTATTTAGATAATGCTGCGAGTTGCCAAAAGCCGCAAGCGGTGATTGATAGCCTCGTCAATCTTTACAGCCACGATTACGCAAACGTGCATCGTGGCGTGCATACGTTGAGCGTGCGTTCGACGGATTTATTTGAAGCGGCGCGTGAAAAAATAAAAACCTTTATCAACGCGCAAAGTGAAAAAGAAATTATTTTTATGCGTGGCGCGACGGACGCGGTGAATTTAGTCGCACAAACTTACGGCAAAGCCAATATCCACGCAGGCGATGAAATTATCATCACCGCGATGGAACATCATTCCAACATCGTGCCGTGGCAAATGCTGTGCGAAGAAAAAGGCGCGATTTTGAAAGTTGCGCCGATGAATTTGGCTGGTGAATTGTTGATGCCAGAATTTGAAGCGTTGCTAAATGCAAAAACAAAACTGGTTTCTGTTGTTCACATGTCAAACGCCTTGGGAACAATTAACCCTGTTGAAAAAATTATCGAACTTGCCCACGCGCAAAATATCCCCGTTTTACTCGATGGCGCACAAGCGATTCCACACATGGCAGTGGATGTGCAAGCGTTGGATTGTGATTTTTATGTTTTTTCAGGTCACAAACTTTATGCGCCAACAGGCGTGGGCGTTTTGTACGGCAAACAAGCGTTACTCGAAGCGATGCCGCCGTATCAAGGTGGTGGCGATATGATTCGCACCGTGACTTTTGAAAAAAGCACTTACGCGGGTTTGCCACATAAATTTGAAGCAGGCACGCCGAGTATTGCCGAAGTGATTGGTTTAGGCGCGGCGATTGATTATTTAAACTCAATTGGCATGGAAGCGATTGCGGCGCATGAAGCGGAATTGCTCGCTTATGCAACTGAGCAAGCCTTGCAAATCGACGGTTTAAAAATTATCGGTGAAGCGAAAGAGAAGGGCGGGATTTTGTCTTTTACGCTGTATAAAATTCACCCGCACGATATTGGCACAATGCTCGACAGTTTAGGGATTGCAATTCGTGCAGGTCATCATTGTGCGATGCCTGTGATGGATTTTTACAAAGTGCCTGCAACGGCGAGGGCTTCGTTTGCAATGTATAACACTAAGGCTGAAATTGATGTGTTGATGTCGGGGATTCGGAATTTAATTAAGATGTTTGGTTAAATAAAAAAGAATCAACGTATTTCTAGGAAAAAATAATGCCAGAAATTTGTCGGTTTTACGGAATCATTATCAGAATGTATTTAATCGATAACGAACATCCGCCACAACACATTCACATTAAATATGGTGAACATGAAGCAGTCATGGAATTGACAAATTTGAACATTATTGACGGTTCATTACCGAAAAAATGCCGTCAATTGGTACGAGAATGGGCTGAAATTCATCAGGAAGAATTGATTGAAATGTGGAATACTCAAAACTTTCATCATGTTGAACCGTTGGAATAAAAATGAAACTGAAACATTTTAAGCAACAAGATGGCTATAAATTTAAATTCATTTTTGAAAATGGAGAAATCAAAGATGTTGATTTAAAAAATCTGGTTGGAGACTATGTAAAGTTAGCCGAATTAAATACGGCTCGTATTGATTCTGAATGGGGTTGTTTGGAATTCAAAAATGGTAGCGTGGATATCGAACCCAAAACGTTGTATCGATTTAGTGATAATGGTTAATCGTTTTTAAAGTGGCTGACAGTGATTTCACCTTAAAAAAGTGGTGCAAGAATTTTCGTTGACCTTATCGAAAAATGAAAATTTGTTTGAGACTTGCGAAAGCGTTGAACCGAGCGCATTTTTAATCGAAACACTTAATGAAAATGTACCGTTAGCGTTATCCATCAGCACAGAAAAAGCGCGTTCCGAGTTAATTATCATCAATCTTTTTATCGAGCTTAGAAAAAAATACGACCACAAAATCAGTTTATTTTCAGGTGTGAAATTTGATGTTGATGCGTCAAAAAATTTAAACGGTTTTTGTGATTTCATTATTTCGAGTTCGCCCGAACAATTTTTTATTACCGCGCCAATTATCGCCGTCGTCGAAGCTAAAAATGAAAATATCATCAGTGGTTTAGGACAATGTATCGCAGAGATGATTGCCGCACAGCAGTTTAACGCCGAAGAAAAACAAGAAATTAAAACGATTTACGGCATTGTGACCACAGGGAATGCGTGGAAATTTTTAAAACTTGTAGAACGAAATGTGTTCATTGATATGAAGGAATATCACATTGATAACACGGCAAAAATTTTAGGCATTCTTGCCGCGATGATTGAACAGAAGGCTTAGTTTTCATGCCTGTCAGGATTCGACAGTGAGTGGAATTATTAGGAATTATAAATCTAAAGACCTGAACCCCGTCACATGCGTTACATGACTCCCATTTGCAGTTCTGGGTAAGATACAAATCCTTATTCTACTGTGCTTGCTAAGTAAGCCATCAAACAATCAGGCGTTTCAGCATAATTTGAAAAAAGTTCTATTGCTTGTTCATTACTTAATTTAGAACTAAAAGAAAATGTTATTTTTTCTTTTAAATGATGGTGCTTGTTATTTGAATCTTGCACAAGTAAGTCGATCATGGTGACAACAAACCACATTTCATATTTTCCTCTAAACACTTTGTGGTGTTCACAGTTGGAGAATTCAATGATTTTTTGATTTAAGGCATCTTGTGAAACGTCAAGCGCGCTAGGGAAGTTTTGCCGTATCGTTTCAATAGTATAATTTTTAGAAATGGATTCTAAGGTAAATGTTATAAAGTTTTTTGTTGCTTTATCACCGCCTAATTTATCACTCAAATTAACGCCCGTTTCTATTTTTGTTGTATTTTTAATGTATTTTAAGCAGGCATACCACGCATTAAATAAAAGTGTTGCTTGATGAAATTCTTGTTGTCTTTGAATATAAAGATTTAAGCTGGTTTGATAAGCTTTGCTGACTTCCGATAGACCAAAAGAATTTTTTATAATTTCTCTGAAAACATTTACAGACGTATAGAAATTTTCAATTGCATAACAAGGCGTTTCAAAAATATCAGGATTATTTAATAGTTCATCAAAATCCCTATCTACAAAAAAAGCTTTCTTATACTTTTTATATTCTGTATGTTTTGAAATTAAACGATAAACATCTAATACTTTGTCTTTGCCACCACATTTTATTGGATAGTAGTTTTCTGTAAATTGCTTTATTCTTGGAGAATAATAAGGACTATCTTTTCCTTCAAAAAAGCAAAATAAACCATCTTTATTTTGTGACACATGAAGTATGAATTCTTGATAAGCAACTTGCGACTTATCTCGACCTTTTTTAAGCTCTTCTAAATAACTCATTTTAGGCAACAATATTTTTTGATGGTTTAATATACTCACTTAAACCGATAGCATATTGGTCTAGTTCGTTATCAAAAATAAAAGGAGAGTGAGTGACAGCTAAAAGAAAATCACATTTTTTTGAGTTAAGAACATCAGGAAGCAATTGTTTTTGCCATGTCATACTCAAAGATAATTCAGGTTCGTCAAACAATACAATAAATCTTTCTTTTTCAGAAAGATATACTTTACAAAACATAGATACAATTTGTTTTTCACCTGATGAAAGCTGATTCAAAGGAATTTCTTTGTTTGTTAAATCTGACCTAATATAAATTTTTATTGTACTTTCATCATAGAAAACTTTCTTTCCAATTAGATAATTATTACAAATATCTTTAAACGTTTTTACTGCGTTATCAAGCTCTTTTTGTTTCTCATAAATTTCAATAAGTTTTTTTAAAAAATATAATAAAGATAGATTTTTAAAGTTTTTATCGACAACAATGCTACGCATCGTTGATTTATCAATTTCTGACAACTGATTGCCAACTCTTGCTAAGATAATTTCAATATCATTTTCATCAATTTTATCTAAACAACTGTTATCAGTTCCTTCAAAGCCATTGACCAATTGACTAATAATTTCCGATGAAATTTTTGAAAAACCCTCCTTTAATAATCGATCTATTTTATTTTCAATACTTCTGAATTTTTTTGATACATCATCCATACCAAAATGAATAACTGTATCATCTTTATCCAATAAGTCATCTTCATCATAACCAAGATTATGTAAATCTTCTTCTACGCGCCTAAAAGTAGGAAAATAAAGCACTTCTAAACTACCAATTTCAGCTTTAATTTTTCTTCTACAGTCATCTAAAATGCCTCCTAATTTTCCTTCTTTATTAAGCATTTCGAATTCTTCAAGTACACGAAAGACATGATGAGCTGGATATTTTCTTCCTGTTTTTGAAGTTAAAATTGTCTCATCTATACGTCTCCAATCTCCTTTATTTTTGATAAATCTATTTCTAAGTAATTCAAAGCGAGAAAACCCAATATCCCTAATTACATCTTCTAACATAGGATGCTTATATAAATTTTTAACCAATTTAATTACATTATCTTTGTGTATTTCAATAGGGTTTCCTTTTAAAAAATGTAATTTTATGCTGTTAAAGTTAAACTCACTTAATCTAAAAAAATTCTGCGTCAATGTATAATAAAAAATATTCAAAACTTGAGTTTTACCCAGCCCATTTTCTCCAATCAGAATCTTAATATTCTCATCAAAAGGAATATGTACATCATGTGTACCAAAAAGACCGTACACTGAAAAAGATTTAATTAGACTTGGATTATTCATTTCTATTCTCAACTTATATTGCATAGATTTAATGTATGTAGAATGTGGACTACACTAAACGACATATCAAACCACAGTTTATCAAAAATCACGTTCTTATAAATATCACTTAGCCTTGTAGATTTTCAGTACGGGCGGATTTTAAAGAATGTAATAATGGCTCTGCATTTGCTGGGTTTGATAATAAATACAGCGTTTTTTCAATACCTTCGCCTAACTAAAAAGATGAGTTTCTAGCGAAACTAGCGAAAGAACGAAATCATAACAATACTTAGCTTACTGAGTCCAACTTTACATTTACGAAATGACGGTAAATTTTTTGGTCTTGTTTAATGGCTTGCAATGTTTATACTTGCATCTAAACATTGAATTCGGGAGTTTGTTATGACAGATGTAACACTTGATATAAAACAATGGGGAAATAATTTAGGCGTTCGATTACCATTGACGATTGCGCGTGAAGCTCATTTGAAAGCGCATCAGCGCGTTAAAATAGAGGTCGTGAATGAACAAATTATCATCACGCCTGTTGCTGAAAAACCGTTAACGTTAGAAGAACGTTTAGCTTTATTCGATCCAAAATGTCATGGTGGTGAAGCAATGAATACAACGCAACGATTAGGCGCAGAGCAATGGTGAAAACCGCTAATGGTTGGATTCCAGAACGTCAAGCCATCATTTGGATAGATTGTAACCCGCAAGTTGGACAAGAAATGCGTGACGCTCATCCATTTTTAGTTTTATCTCCACAAAGTTTTAACGACAAAACCTCTCATGTAATAGGTTTGCCAATGACAACGGCTGACTATAACGCGAGTAATCCGTTTGCTGTTACAGTTGGTAAAGTCTCAGGACGTAAAATTGATAAAACCAATTATGTACTTTGTCATCAACCCAAGTCTTTTGATTGGCGATTACGCGGTGCAAAACCACATCCGCTAAAAAAATTAGATAATGCAATTTTTGTTCAAGTCTGTGAACGACTTAATCAAATTATTCAAATAGCTTAAACGATGATTTTGATGCACTGTTATCGGTTTAGAATTTACACTTAACAATTCCCTCACTTAATTAACTAATAAAAAATTTATGTTTGAAGACCTACGCGACTTATACCAAGAAGTCATTTTTGACCACAACCGCAACCCGCGCAATTTCCACGTCATGGAAAATTACGACCGCATGGTTGAAGGTTTCAACCCACTTTGCGGCGACCGTTTAACGTTATTTTTGAAACTCGACGGCGAAACAATTACCGACGCGAGTTTTCAAGGTAGCGGCTGTGCGATTTCAACGGCTTCGGTTTCGCTGATGACTGAAATTATCAAAGGCAAAACGCAAGCCGAAGCCGAAGAGCTATTTCACACCTTCCACAAAATCACCACAGGCAAAAGCGAAGAGCTGCAACTCGAAGCGGTTGGTAAACTTGCGGTTTTGGCTGGTGTGCGTGAATTTCCCGCCCGCGTAAAATGTGCAACGTTAGCGTGGCACACGCTTGATGCGGCGTTGAAAAACGAACAACAATCGATTTCGACTGAATAATCGTGTCAACCTACCAAAATAAATTGGCGGTACTTTTTGAAGGACAGGGTTATCTTCCGTCTTTTCACGCGCTTGCCGAGCGTTTAAATGTCCCACTTCGACAATCTACAGATTTAAATCCCGAAGCATTTTTTTTAACGTGGCGCGACGGCGAATTGAAATTGCTCGATAAAGAATTGCTCAAAAAAGGTGGTTTGAGCGTGGATATTTTGCCGCGAAACGGTGAGCAACGTTCGTATCC
>JAQTOT010000065.1 GCA_028713145.1 Methylococcales bacterium | reverse complement strand
CGCATTGTGCTAGCCACGCACATGCACGCAGGTGACGGCAATGTGCATGTGAATTTACCGATTTTGTCCAATGACCGCGATATGCTTGCTCGTGCTGACCATGTGATTGATGAAGTGATGGTAAAAGTCATCAGTTTAGAAGGCGTAGTTTCGGGCGAACACGGCATTGGAGTGACAAAACTTAAGTATTTAGAGCAAAAAACCGTGGACGATTTACGCGCTTATCGTAAAGAAGTTGACCCGACGGGCTTGATGAATCCGAAAAAATTAGATGATTTGGGCGTGTTGGAATACATTTTTACACCGTCGTTTAATTTACTCGATTTAGAAGCGCGAATTTTGCAACATCGACAACTCGCTGAATTGGCTGGAAAAATCGCGCATTGCGTACGTTGTGGGAAATGCAAACCTGATTGCGGCGTGTTTTATCCAACGGGCAGTTTGTTTTATCACCCGCGCAATAAAAATTTGGCGATTGGCGCGATTATCGAAGCCTTGTTGTTTGACGCGCAACGCGAATACTCGACCAAATTTGAATTGCTCAAATATCTCGAAGAAGTGTCAGACCATTGCACGACGTGTCATAAATGTTTGAAACCGTGTCCTGTGAATATCGATACCGCCGAAGTGTCGATCTTAGAGCGGCAAATTTTGGCGGATTTGGGCTATAAAAATACCCCAGCGGCAACCAAATTGACGTTACGTTATTTGAACAGCGATTCGCCGATGTTTAACAAAGTGTTCCGCACTGCTGTTTTAGATATTGGCATCAAAGGACAACAAATTGCTCATCAAGTCGTTAAACCGTTGAAATCGAAAACAGGTTTATTCAAACATTATCCGTTGCAATTATTAGATTCAGCGATGCCCAGCGTGCCGAAAAACACATTGCGAGATTTTCTACCGCCTTGCAAAGACGATGAAGTGTTGGTGTTTGAACCAGAAGAACCCGCAGAACGCACAGTATTTTATTTTCCTGGTTGTGGCAGTGAGCGGATGGTTTCAGATATTTCCATGGCGGCGATTCACATTGCCTCAAAATTGAAAACACGTTTAATTTTGCCCCCACCATTTTTATGCTGTGGTTTTCCCGCGCAAGCTAACGGCATGAGCGAATTGCATTCACAAAATAATTTGAAAGTGACGATTATGCTCAATCAAATTCGCGATATGTTCGCGCATTTAGATTTTGATGGATGCGTGGTGACTTGTGGGACGTGTGAAGAAGGTTTGAATCAAATGGAAACTGCAAATTTATTCGGTGGCAGATTGGTTGATTTGAGTGCATTTGCGCTAGAACAAGGACTGACTTTAGAAGGTGAAGTCACGAGCAAAACGTATTTGTATCACACGCCGTGTCATGATTCGTTAGATGGAAAAGCGTTGCAAGTGATGGAAAAATTAGGCGGCTTTGGCGAGGTTACAACCGTACCTGATTGCTGTTCAGAAGCTGGAACAATGTCGCTGTCACGTCCTGATATTACCAATGGAATGCTGCATCGCAAACGCGCTTCGATTGAAAAAGCGATGCCCGAATCAGGGAAGGCGACAATTTTGACTAATTGCCCGTCGTGCATTCAAGGGTTAGGTCGCAACAAAGATATGGGCTTAGAAACGGAGCATTTAACGGTGGCATTGGCACGGAAATTTTCAGGCGAGAATTGGCAAGAAGAATTCAAATTGCAAGCGGCAAAAGCAAAAGTCGTGAATTTTTAGTTGGTATTTTCATTTTTTATGTTCAGGTTCAAGCATAATGCTTGAACCTGAAACTATTTTTCGCGTGAAACGGCTTGTGTGTTGGCGATTTCGTAGCCTTGATTTATAGACGTTAAACGTAATTAACCTTTTTCAGTGCCGAGATCATCAATTTGGGCAAATTGCGTATCAATTTCTGCTAGCGTCAGATAATGCTTGATAAATTTGTTTGGTTCTCTCTCATATTGAACAACAATAACAGGGGCATTTGGTGTACCCTCTGAGATACTAAAATCAACATTTTCAATTTGATTACAATATGGCTCACGACGAACTATCTCAGCAGCTTTATCTAAATACTCTTCGTATTTTTTCAATTCTGGTTTCAAATCCTTCGTATAAATAGCCCCGTCAACTATTGTTCCAATTGAATAGAGATAGCGTGGTGCATTCTGATGAGGGTCTGAAATTGGGGCATACTTCAGGCGATAACTATTTTTATCTAGCTCGATTTTATAATAAGTGATGCCCCTACCTGCAAGTTCTTCCATGATTTTAAGCTGTTTTGAATCTTCCATTCTATGTCCAAAATAGACGGATTTTACCGCCCTAAAATCATATTGCTGCTTACCTAATACAGTTGTTATTACTCTAACTTCACGTTCATAGTTCCATGCTGAGGATTTTGTTCCCAGCATCTTTTGCAGAATCTTTTTCTCTGTAGTTCGAGAAACCAAATCAGTTAACTCTACATGTGGTGGGGCTTTTTTATATAGCACATCAAGATGGTTATGTGCAGATTCAAAGCTCATTAGTTTATCTAAGTCGTATTCAATGCAGAATCCTTGATGAGAGTTTCCGTAGTGCGCCCACAGTAGTTCTTCCGTTGGATTTTTACTGAGCGAAAATATGCCAGATTTATCTACAAACGCTAAAACACCATCAATTGCAGCCTTAACCCCATCAAATGAACCAATCACCGATTCCGATTTGCTAGAGATTAACTTATCAATCCATTTGATTTGATTAGTCAAACGGTCTGTTCCAAACATTCCTTCAAATGGATCATTAAGTTGTTCTCGTGTTGATGCCCAAAAATAGCTTTCCTTCAAAGAGCGTAAGTCTCTTTCAAATGTAGTTTCATCAGCGGTACGGTACTTAAATACTCTCATCAGCGTTATTTACAAACCACTTTTTAAACTGGCTTCAATAAAACCGTCTAAATCGCCATCTAAAACCGCTTGTGTGTTACCGACTTCATAACCTGTGCGTAAATCTTTAATCCGCGATTGGTCTAACACATACGAGCGAATTTGACTGCCCCAACCAATATCTGATTTTGAATCTTCAAGAGCTTGCGCGGTTTCGTTGCGTTTTCGCATTTCGAGTTCGTACAATTTCGCTTTCAACTGTTTCATCGCCGTATCACGGTTTTTATGTTGCGAGCGGTCGCTTTGACATTGCACGACAATTCCCGAAGGGGCGTGGGTTAAACGCACAGCAGATTCGGTTTTATTGATATGCTGTCCACCCGCGCCACTCGCACGATAAACGTCAGTGCGAATATCGGCAGGATTGATTTCAATGTCGATGTCATCATCAATTTCAGGCGAAACAAACACCGATGCAAACGACGTGTGGCGGCGATTGCCCGAATCAAACGGGGATTTACGAACCAAACGATGCACGCCTGTTTCGGTTCGTAGCCAACCAAACGCATACTCACCTTCAAAGCGAATCGTGGCACTTTTAATTCCCGCCACGTCGCCTTGTGATTCTTCGATGAGTTCGGTTTTAAATCCTTTTCGTTCACCCCAACGCAAAAACATCCGTTCAATCATCGATGCCCAATCTTGCGCTTCGGTACCACCTGAACCTGATTGAATGTCTAAAAACGCGCTGTTTGCGTCCATTTTTCCTGAGAACATACGACGAAATTCTAACTCGGCAACGTGTTTGTCAAAGCCGTCAACATCGTTGGCGACAATATCAACGGTATCCGCATCACCTTCTTCAACCGCCATTTCGAGTAATTCTTCGGCATCGTCTAAGCCGCGTGTGAGTTCAATTAAACCGTTCACAACGAGTTCTAATTGTCCGCGTTCTTTGCCTAAATCTTGCGCGAGTTGTGGATTTGACCAAATGGTTGGGTCTTCAAGCTCGCGTAAAACTTCGATTAAGCGTTCATTTTTGGTTTCAAAGTCAAAGATACCCCCTGAGCGCGTCTACGCGGCTCTTTAAATCAGCGAGTTTGTTTTTTATCGGATTGATTTCTTGCATTGTTTTATCGTTTAAAAGTTGGATTTTTAACCACGTTATCTAACGCGAGTAACGTTTCGAGCAATTCTTCCATTTCGTCTAATTTCCATGAATTTGCGCCATCGCTGAGAGCTTTTTCAGGATTTGGATGCGTTTCCATGAATAATCCTGCAATGCCCACAGCAACCGCTGCACGCGCTAAAACAGGGACAAATTCACGTTGACCGCCTGAGCTTGTACCTTGTCCACCAGGTAATTGCACCGAATGGGTGGCATCGAAAACAACAGGACAACCTGTGTCGCGCATCACAGCCAGCGAGCGCATATCGGAAACTAAATTGTTATAACCAAACGACGCGCCACGTTCGCAAACCATAATTTGATCATTGCCTGTGGCTTTGGCTTTGTTGACCACGTTCACCATGTCCCACGGTGCAAGAAATTGTCCTTTTTTGATATTCACAGGGATATTTTGCGAAGCAACGGCTTGAATAAAATTCGTTTGGCGGCACAAAAATGCGGGCGTTTGCATCACGTCAACGACTGACGCAACTTCAGCAAGCGGTGTGTCTTCGTGAACATCGGTTAAAACTGGCACGCCGATTTGTTTTTTTACTTTTTCAAGAATTTCTAAGCCTTTTTCAACGCCTAAACCACGAAAACTTTCGTGCGATGAGCGATTTGCTTTGTCGAAAGACGATTTGTAAATAAACGGAATCTTTAAACGGTCGGTGAGTTCTTTCAAATAACCTGCCGTATCTAACGCCATTTGTTCACTTTCAATCACGCATGTTCCCGCGATTAAAAAAAAGCGATGTTCTAGCCCGACTTCAAAATTACATAATTTCATTGTTTTCTCTTTGTTTGTTTTTTATTAGCGCAATGCTGACAATGTTTGCGGATTTGCTGCAACAATTTTCAATAAAGCTCGCGCGGTTCCTTTCGGTCGAACACGCTGCAATTCCCAGTTTTGTAACGTTTGGGGTCTGACACCAATTAAATGAGCAAAAGACGTTTGCGATAACCCCGTTTGCTCACGAATGGCTTTTACGTTGGGTTCTGCAAATTCAGTGATAGTAATACCCTCAACTTTTTCACCTCTCATGTGTTTGCCCATATCACGCACGCTAGAAAGTAAATTTGCAAAATCGTTATCGTTCATTTTGTACCTCCAAATCCATCACTGTGGCTAATTGTTTTAGTTGTTCTTTTGTTAAATCTGACGCGGCATTTTTTGCGTAAGCATAAACAAAATAGCAACATTCTTTGCTGCGCCAATGATAGTAAATCAATCTCGCGCCACCTTGTTTGCCTCGTCCAGGCTGGGGCATACGCAATTTTCGCAACCCTTTTCCACCTGGAATTAACGAACCTAAAGTAGGATTTTCTAGCAGAATTGCTTGTACTTGTTGCAAATCATCGTCTGAAAATAAATTTTCTCGACAACGAGTAAAAACAGGCAATTCAATAAACAGCATGATTAACGTCTATTTTCAAACGCCGCTTGCACAAAACCGCTAAATAATGGATGTCCACGACGCGGTGTAGAAGTAAATTCTGGGTGAAATTGGCACGCAATAAACCACGGATGTTCAGGGATTTCCACGACTTCAACCAAACGTCCATCAATCGATTTACCTGAAAAACGCAAGCCGTAAGATTCTAATTTTTCAATGTATTGATTGTTAAATTCGTAACGATGACGATGACGCTCAGTAATCACATCTTTTTGATAAATCGAAAACGCCAACGTGTCTTGCAACAAACGGCATTGCTGACTTCCCAAACGCATTGTGCCGCCTAAATCTGAATTTTCGTCGCGCGTTTGCACGTTGCCACAATCCCCCATCCATTCGGTAATTAAACCAATCACAGGATGCGGCGAATTCGGTAAAAATTCGGTGCTGTGTGCGCCTTCTAAATTTGCCACATTGCGGGAAAATTCAATCACCGCCGTTTGCATCCCTAAACAAATACCTAAATACGGGATTTTGTTTTCACGCGCATAACGTACCGTGGCAATTTTGCCTTCAACACCCCGTTCACCAAATCCACCAGGAACAAGAATTGCGTCCACATCTTTCAAACGCGCTGTGCCTTCTTCTTCAATCAATTCAGAATCGATGTAAGTGATTTTGACTTTTAACTTATTGCGAATGCCTGCGTGCGTTAAGGCCTCGTTAATCGATTTATACGCATCGGTGTGTTCAACATATTTGCCAACGATGGCGATATTTACTTCTTGTTCAGATTGCGCGATGGCTTCTAAAACAGTTTGCCATTCATGTAAATCAGCAGGTTCAACATCTAAACGTAAACGTCTAACCACTAATTCATCTAAACCCTGTTCGTGCAACATTAACGGAATGCGATAAATCGTGTCGGCATCGATAAGCGAAATAACGGCGTGTTCGTCAACGTTGGTGAAAGAAGCAATTTTGCGGCGTTCGCTGACAGGGATTGCTAATTCTGAGCGGCAAATCAACACATCAGGCTGAATCCCAATCGTGCGTAATTCTTTCACCGAATGTTGGGTTGGTTTGGTTTTGATTTCGCCTGCACTGCGAATGTAAGGAACTAGCGTTAAATGTACGAATAATGAACGTTCGCTACCGAGTTCAAAACGCATTTGGCGAATCGCTTCCAAAAATGGCAATGATTCAATATCGCCAACGGTGCCGCCTACTTCAATCAATGCCACATCAACGCCTTCTGCGCTGGCATAAACACGACGTTTAATTTCGTCGGTAATGTGCGGAATGACTTGAACGGTGCCACCTAAATAATCACCACGGCGTTCATTTCTAAGCACCGTGTCATACACTTGCCCTGTCGTAAAATTGTTCTTTTTCGACATCGTGGTTTTTAAAAAACGCTCGTAATGTCCTAAATCCAAATCGGTTTCTGCGCCGTCTTCGGTCACGAAAACTTCACCGTGTTGGAACGGACTCATCGTGCCTGGGTCAAGATTGATATAAGGGTCGAGTTTTGTCATGGTCACTTTCAAACCGCGAGCTTCCAAAATCGCGGCAAGTGAAGAAGCTGCAATACCTTTGCCAAGTGATGAAACTACGCCGCCTGTGATAAATATGAATTTTGTCATGTTTTTTGAAATTTTTTTAGGAGAGGAATGCGGTGCATTTTACGCGACGACAAACTTGCCACGCAAACTGGTTCAAACTGAAAAAAAGAGAATCGTTTGAAACAAAAAAACCGTTCTTTAGTTAAATCAAACTAAAGAACGGTTTTTCGTTAAAAAGCCCAAAATTATTTAATTTTGGCTTCTTTGTAAATAACGTGTTTACGAACCACTGGATCAAATTTTTTGATTTCCATTTTTTCAGGCATCGTTTTTTTGTTTTTTGTCGTTGTGTAGAAATGACCTGTACCTTCGGTCGAAATCAATTTAATTTTGTCGCGCATGATTTTATCCCCTTAGAAATTAAACTTTTTGACCCGCTTTACGCATATCCGCTAAAACAGCGTCAATACCGTTTTTGTCGATAGTACGCATTGCTTTTGCTGAAATACGCAAACGAACCCAACGATTTTCGCTTTCAACCCAAAAACGGTGGTGTTGCAAATTTGGTAAAAAACGTCTTCTTGTTTTGTTATTCGCGTGTGAAACATTGTTTCCTGTTACGGGGCGTTTGCCTGTAACTTGACATACTCTTGACATGAAATCCTCTATTCGATGTGAATTATAAAAATGAAAGTGGCGCATTATAATCGATGCACTAACATGATTAAATGGTTTTTTTCAAGAAGTTGAATGTAACACACGGCTTTTGTTTGATATTTTTCACGTTGAACTCGTTATAATTGCCCAACTTTAACCTTTTTTACAAAATCATTATGTCTATCAAACTCGGCATGGTCATGGATTCCATCGACCACATCAACATCAAAAAAGACACCAGTTTTGCCATGCTCCTTGAAGCGCAAGCACGCGGCTGGGAATTGCATTACATGGAACTAGGCGATTTATTTCTACGCAACGGCAAAGCGTTTGCGCGAACTCGCACCGTAAAAGTTGAACGCAATCCTGCAAAATGGTTCAAATTTACCAGTGAACAAACGATTGAACTTTCAGCATTAAACGTAATTTTAATGCGAAAAGATCCGCCGTTTGATAGTGAGTTTCTGTATGCTACTTATATGTTGGAACTTGCAGAAAGTGCAGGCGTTTACGTTGTCAATAAACCGCAGTCTTTGCGTGAGGCAAACGAAAAATTATTTACTTCATGGTTTCCGCATTGTTGCGCCGAAGCATTGGTGACGCGAAATTCTCAACAAATCCGCGATTTTTTACATGAGCAAGAAGATATTATCGTCAAACCGCTTGATGGGATGGGTGGCACATCGATTTTTCGGTTACGTTTAGGCGACCCGAATACCAGCGTGATTTTGGAAATGATGACCCACTACAACCAACGCTACATTATGGCGCAACGTTATTTACCTGCCATTGTGGATGGTGATAAACGGATTTTAGTTGTTAATGGCGAAGCAGTGCCTTATGCGCTAGCACGAATTCCGCAACAAGGCGAAACACGCGGAAATTTAGCCGCAGGCGGACGGGCTGAAGGTCGTCCTTTAACTGAACGCGATAAATGGATTGTCAGCCAAGTTGCGCCAACATTGAAAGCAAAAGGTTTAATTTTTGTTGGCTTAGATGTCATCGGCGACACGCTCACCGAAATCAATGTCACCAGTCCTACTTGCGTACAAGAATTAGACGCGCAATTTGGCTTGAACATTGCAGGAATGCTCATGGATCACATTGCACAAGTTGTGGCGTAAATGATTTGGGCGTTAGGAATCGCGGTTGTTTTGCATGTATTGATTTGGCTTAATTTCACTCTGAAACCCAAACCACCTGAACATCCGCCTGCAAAAGTCATTGAAGTCTCATTGATTACGAAAACTGCGCCGATTAAAGCGAAACAAAACGATCAAATCGTCGCAGAACCTCAACCTGCTAGTTTGCCACAGCCGCCAAAACCTGAACTTATCAAACCTGTTGATAAACCTGTTGAAAAGTCCATTTCAAAACCGATTGAAAAAACGATCGAGCAAAAAAAAGAACCGTCTAAACCTAAAATTGTGACGGTTCAAAAATCCGAAGTTGTCGTAAAAAAAGAAGTCCCACCTGCAAAAATTGCAAAAGTTGAACCGATCAAAAAAGTCGAAGAACTGCCAAAAGAAAAGCCGCGTTTATCGTTAGAATCCTTGCAACAACAAATTTCGCAAGTCGGCACAGAAGTTCGTCAGCAACAAGTGAGCGAACGCGACAAATATATCAGTGCATTCAGTTCAAAAGTGAAACGGGTCGGGCAAGAAATTTACGACCGTGGCACGTTGCCAGCGGGAAGTTTAACAACGTTGGTTGAAATCAACGCGGATGGCACGATTAAAAGTCTGAAAATCACCCGCTCATCGGGTAACAAAAAATTAGATGAAGCTGTTGAGAATATGGTGTATTCCGCTGCGCCATATTCGGTTTTACCATTTCAATTACAAAATGAAGCTAGCACGCTCACTTTTTCACGAAATTGGGAGTTTTTTGGTGATTAGCGTCAGGTGCGTAGGTTTGCTGAGAAGCGAGTTGATTTTGAATTTATGTAAATTTTAATTTATGAAAAAAAGCATGTTAAGAGGTCGTTATGATTAGCAAATACTTCAATCCCTACACCGATTTTGGCTTTAAAAAATTGTTTGGCGAAGAAGCCAGCAAAGATTTGTTGATTGATTTTTTAAATCAACTTTTGCCGCCACAACATCAAATCGCTCAATTAAGTTTTAAAAATCCTGAAAATTTCTCGGATACCTCAAAAGAGCGCAAAGCCATTTTTGATGTGTATTGCGAAAGCCAAACAGGCGAGCGTTTTATTGTTGAAATGCAAAAAGCCAAAGTGCAGTTTTTCAAAGACAGGTCGCTATTTTATTCAACGTTTCCGATTCGTGAACAAGGCGAAAAAGGCGCGTGGGATTTTCATTTATTGCCCGTTTATTTCATTGCCATTTTGAATTTCAAATACGACGAAAAGGAAGATGAGAAAAAATTTCGCCGTGATGTGTGTTTAAAAGACCAAGACGGTGATGTTTTTTATGACAAATTGCATTTCAAATTTTTGCAAATGCCGTTGTTTAACAAACAAGAACATGAACTTGAAACACATTTTGATAAATGGATTTATTTTTTAAAACATTTAGAAGATTTTGACCATATTCCGACCATTTTAAACGAGCCAGTTTTTCAAAAAGGGTTTGAAATCGCTGAACTCGCACATTTAAGTAGTGAACAATACGACGCTTATTTGAAAAGTGTTTTAGAACATAATGAAGCCAAAGCCGCGCTTGATACGGCGTTTATTGATGGGAAAAAAGAGGGAATTGAGGAAGGAAAAATTGAAGCCATGCAAAATGCGGCAAGAATACTTAAAACACAAGGCATCGCTAACTCAATTATCGCCTTATCAACAGGTTTAACAGAACAAGAAATCCAAAACTTAAATTAACACTATGAAAAACAGCATTGTTATCAAAGACGCACACCAACATAGATTTAATCCATGAATAGTGCGAGTTATAAAACAATCGATTTATTTGCAGGCATTGGCGGAATTCGTTTAGGTTTTGAAACTCAAAATTGCAAAAACGTTTTTTCCTCTGAGTGGGACAAAGATGCTCAAAAAATGTATCACGCAAACTTTGGTGAAATGCCACACGGCGACATCAATTTAATTGAGCCAAACGATATTCCAGACCACGATATTTTATTGGCAGGTTTTCCCTGTCAGCCATTTAGCATTGCGGGAAAAGGTTTAGGATTTGCTGATACACGCGGCACACTGTTTTTTAACATCGAAAAAATACTTGAAACGAAAAAACCACGCGCTTTTTTGCTTGAAAACGTTAAACGTCTTACAACGCATGATAACGGTCAAACGTTTAAGGTGATTTTGGAAAAGCTAAAAAATTTGGGTTACACGGTTTATAGCAAGGTTTTTAATTCGTTAGATTTTGGCTTGCCGCAAAAACGCGAACGTATTTATATCGTTGGTTTTTTGCAAGCTGTTCATTTTGATTTTCCAAAACCTTTAGGCTATTACAAACCGTTAAGCCATTTCTTAGAAAACGATGATGACATTGCGCCAAGTTATTTTTTATCTGAAACCATTAAGCAAAAACGTTTGAACGGTGTCAAAGGTACGCCCCCTTTTCCATCAATATGGCATGAAAATATCGGCGGCAACATTTCTGCGTTGCCTTATTCTTGTGCGTTGAGAGCTGGTGGCAGTTATAACTATTTAGTTGTCAATGGCGTACGGCGTTTAACGGATAGAGAAATGCTCCGCTTACAAGGTTTCCCAGATGATTTCAAAATTGTATTGCCTTATTCCGCATTGCGAAAAGTGGCGGGGAATTCGGTTTCTGTTCCAGTGATTGAAGCGATTGCTGGTGAAATGATAAAGGCATTGCAACTACAACAAACCGTCAAATTAGAACCTAAACAATTACGTTTAATTTAAGGCAAAACATGGACATCATCAAAGCAAAACAAGCATTAGACAAAGTTATCGATAAAGCACGAGTGCATTTGTATAAGCCCATTCAAGTTGCAGAAATTCTTTATCGTGACCGAATCGAAAAAGACATTACGCTTTCGGATTTGACAACTTACCGCACCCAATCAAAAAAATGGCGTGACGTAATTTGCATTCAATTTCTAGGGCGAACAAGTACATCTTCGGCGCGTTATCAAGACGATATTTTTAATGATAATGCTGTGCCGCCAGCAGTTTTAGAAATTTTAGGTAAAGAAAATAGAGCCACAAACGGTATTGTTGAAGCCTATATTTACCGTAAGTTTTTACAACGTTTCAGCCAAATGTCCACAGGCTTAGATTATTGCGTCACGCACGATAAAACTAATTTTAAATTGGATGAGTTTTTGGCTATGTTTTGGCATGAAGCGGGTTTGCGCCGAAGCATCGACAAAGTTTATGAAATCGTAGTGTATGCGTTATTTGCAGTGTTGGTTGAAGCGCTTGAGGTTTCGGTTGCTGTGAGTATGAATCCCGACAAAACGGATATTCTCGATGAATTTGCAGATTTTGCGAAAAACGTAATTCAACTTACGCCCGAACAAACCACGATAAACCTCAAAGCAAGAATAAACCGCGTTGGAGTTACCAATGCGGCTGACCGAGGTTTGGATATGTGGGCAAATTTTGGTTTAGCGATACAAATCAAACATCTTTCTTTGACCGAAGAATTAGCAGAAAACATTGTTTCTTCGGTATCCGCCGACCGCATTGTGATTGTTTGCAAAGATACAGAACAAAAAATAATCGTTTCGTTGCTGAATCAAATGGGCTGGAAATCAAAAATTCAAAGCATCATTACAGAAAGCGATTTACTTCGATGGTACGAAAAAGCCTTGCGTGGCAAGTTTGCTAATTCAATTGGTGATGCTGTGTTGAAAAAACTATCCGATGAAATACAAGTTGAATTTCCAACCACTGACAAAAAAGAATTTCAGCAATTTATTGAGAAACGTGGTTATGACCAATTGCATGGTGAGACTTGGAAATAGATTAAATAAGCTACAAACATCATTAAATATACAATTCAAAAACCGTTGCTAAATCGAACAGGAACAATACACATGATAGTAAATAAAAAGTTTGAAAATTTTCTGAAAGATAACAGAATTAGCGATGAGGTATGGCAAAAAAGTGAATGCAACTGGGATTTACTTCAAGCAATAAAGGAGGACTACGAAAAAAATATCTCTAAATTTGAAGATGCGGCTACGATTCTTGTGAAAGAAATTCAAAAAATAAGTGCAGTTCATTCTGTACGCTGGAGAATTAAAAATACAGATCATTTGTTGGAAAAAATCATTCGTAAGTGCGCTGACATTGAAAGACAGGAGAAATACAAAACAATTTCTGTTGAAAATTATCAGGAAGTTGTAACTGATTTAGTTGGAATTAGAGCTTTACATTTATTTAAAGAAGATTGCTTTCAAATAGATAAAAAACTAAAAGAAACTGACTATTTTTCGTCAATTCAAAAACCAGTTGCGTATTTGAGAGAGGGTGACAGTTTTGAAAAAAAACTTACCGAATACGGTTTTGAAATCGAACATCATAAAGCTGGTTATCGCTCAATTCACTATCTTTTGCCCGCCCCTCTTAAAAATTGTCAATTTATGGTCGAGCTTCAAGTTCGGACTATCTTTGAAGAAGGCTGGAGTGAAATAGATCATAAAATTAGATACCCAAATTTCTCTGATAACCCTTTGATACTACATTTTCTTAGCATTTTTAACCAAATCGCTAGCAATGCTGACGAAATTGGTAGCTTCGTTTTATGGCTGAATAACGAGGAAAATGCGAGGAGTCAAAATGATAAAAAAATAAAAGCTCAAGAAAACATTTTTCGTGAACAACAAAATGCTTTGAGTGAAAAAATACAAGAATTAGAAAATGCTTTTCAAGAACAAGAAAATGCTTTTCAAGAACAAGAAAAAACTATACACAAATTAGAAAATACAATCTCTTCATTGCAGGATAAAA
>JAQTOT010000219.1 GCA_028713145.1 Methylococcales bacterium | reverse complement strand
AACGTACCTGACACCACGCCCCCAGTTTTTCAATCTGCGGCATCCAACGCCGAGGGGACAAAAGTTATCCTCACTTACGATGGAGCATTAAGTGCCACAACAGCAGCTGCCGAGGCGTTTGTCGTTAGCGTAGGTGGCGGCGTAAATGCCGTCACCGCAGTTACTGTCAATGGCAGCAATGTTGAATTAACGCTAACAACTGCAATTACCAACGGTCAGGCAATCACGGTTGCTTACACCGACCCAACCACTGGCAATGATGCTAACGCCATTCAAGATGCGGCGGGAAATGATGTATTCAGCTTATCTGCAACCAGTGTGACGAATACGGTGCCAACGTCAAATACCGCCCCAACGATTTCAAGCGTTCCAAATACAGCGCAAGCCGTCACAACAGGAACAGCGGCACAATTAGATGATTTCACCGTTGCAGACATTGACGGCGATAATTTAACCGTTACGCTCACAGCAACAAATGGCACGATTGGTGACGTGACAGATGCCGACCTAATTACAGCAGGCATTCAACTCACAGGTTCAGCCACCACAATCAATATAGCCTTAGCCGCCGCCACTTTTACGGCAAGTAACGCAGGTACTGCAACAATTGGCGTTTCTGTGACTGACGGCATTGTGGTTGCCCCCACAACGGCAACATACAATTTAACGGCAACTAATCCGCCAGCACCTACACCTACGCCTGAACCAGTGCCACCCCCCGTGCCTGTTCCAACACCTACGCCCGTTGTTGAAAAACCTGTGTCAAAAGACGTTGAATCACAAGTACCTTCAGCAAGCCAAGTAAAAGGTGACGGTAACGGTGATGGAATTTCTGACGTTGATCAAAAAAATGTCATTTCGTTGCCAACGCAGAAAGATTTGCGAGAAACAATCGATACACCAAAAGTCTATTTGTCGATTGAATTACCGCCAGGGCAGATTTTGACCAAAGCAGAAGTCAAACCCGTTTCTGTTGTGAAAGATGAACAAATCAGCTTCAAAAATGAGATTGTCGATAGCAAAGGCAATACAGTGGTTGTCGATACGCCAATTACTCAAGAAACAGCACCATTTGGATTATTTGAATTTAATTTTGCTAACGTACCATTAACAACGGATGCACGCGGTAATCTCAAAGGTGGAACAACAGATGTAAAACTCTATTTGGATGATCAGCAAATCGTTGAGAAATACCTCAAACAAACGGTTTCAGGCTCGTGGGAGTCGATTCCATTTACTTATGCCTATGACGAAAAACTGGGCAAGACAGTTGTTTCAATTTCGCTCACAGACGGCGATAAATTCGATTTAGATGGAAAAATTGACGGTGGAATTTTCGATCCAGGTGTTCCGATTATCACGCCAAAATTAACAGTTGCGCCGATTCCTGTGGAATTACCTACACCAATTGAAAAAGTGTTTGTGGGGTATGGCAGCGCATTTGAATTAACGTCAGGCGCAGCGCGAGTATTTGGTTCATCAATGCGTGAAGTGTTGACGTTAAAATCGGGAGCTAGCAACGTAGTAATTGACCAAAATGTGGAACAAGTGAATTTGGCGGGAAAATTTGCCGATTACACATTTGAGCAACAAGGCAACAGCTTGAAAGTCATCAATAATTCGACAATTGTGGCAAAAGTGTTCGTGCAAGATGATAGCAACGGTACGCTACTGGGTTTTTCTGATGGTTTGCGCTCGGCAAGTTTTAGCAATGCCACGATTGCCGTTGCTGACAAAATCGTTCCTGCTGATGATATTCCGCTAGCCATTTTGCAAAAAGCGGGCGTTTATCTCACGGGCGATTCCGTAAATCCACTCACCATTGGTAGTGATTTGGTCAACGTTTATGGCTCGTTAGCATCCGCTGACACCGTTGGAATTTCCGCTTTTGCAACAAACGTAATAGTGGATTCCAATGTTGAACAAGTGAATTTTGCGGGTAAATTTACTGAATATGGTTTTATACCAGTGGGGAATTCTTTAAATGTGATGTCTGGTACAACGCAAATTGCTAATATCTTGATTCAAGATGATAGCAACGGCACGATTTTGAATTTTGTTGATGGAGTTCGTTTTGCAACGTTTGTTCAACCTACAGCTGAAACGCCATTACATATTGAAATTACAGGAATTTCTCACATTTCATAATCGAAATGGTTCTATGAGCCTTACAAGATAAATCCATCGAGTTGGTTAAATCATTTTTAAACTGAAAAAAGCAGGCAGGTGTTTAACTGACCTGCTTTTTTATTTGGTGGATTCGATTTTGTATAGCAATTTCCATAATTCGTAGAAAAAAATTCTGTTTCGTAGAAATTTGCTTTTTTGCGTAGAAGAAAAGCAATTCAGCGTAGAACAAAGCAAAGGTCTTTTTAAACGCTGTCCATCATAATTTTTCTAAAAATTAACTTTCATTTTTTAGGAAAAATAATGATGACTACACGCAATGAAATTGTTTTTATCGATAGTAATCTTTCAGATTATCAAACGCTGTTAAATGGCATTTCTGCTGATGCAGAAGTTCATATCATTGACGGCTCGAGTGATGGTTTGCAACAAATGCTCTCGTTTTTAACAGGGCGCACAAATATCGATGCCATCCATGTTTTAGGGCATGGCAGTAGCGGTACGTTAAAGCTGGGCAATCTCACGCTGAATAGTCAAAACATTGAACAATACAAAACACAATTACAGCAACTTGGGCAAAAACTCACGACAGATGGAGATTTGTTGTTTTATGGTTGTAACGTGGCACAAGGCGAACAAGGACAAGCCTTCGTCAAACAAATTGCGGATTTTACCCATGCAGATGTGGCAGCATCGGATGATTTGACGGGAGCGACTGCGCTGGGTGGTGATTGGCGGTTAGAGACGCACATCGGGAGTATTGAAGCGCAAAATTTAACTCTCGATTCTTTTGCGTCAGTTCTTGTTGCTACTGGTGGCGCAGCCACTATTCAGCAAGGAACAGATACCTCACTAATACGCTATGACCTGCATAACTATTTTCAGGCTACCGAGTTTCAATTTACGCCTATTACACTAGTGCCAATTGTTTCTGCAGATACAGGGTCAACGGGAGCAGATATTGTTTTTCAATGCAAAGTAGCTGACGGCGGCAACGTATTAACTGTAGGAAATTGGTATACATGGGCAGAACTTCAGACTTTGGTATCAGCTGCTTTTCCTAGTGGTCAAGCAACAGATAACGGTCCATTAGATAGGAATAGCAGTTCTTCTGTACTCGATTTTGATATAGGGGCACGCATTGACTGGAATAATGCGAATTTACCTTCAACGCTAACATTTACCTTGGGTGGCAGTAGAAATTACACAATTGGAAT
>JAQTOT010000064.1 GCA_028713145.1 Methylococcales bacterium | reverse complement strand
GGTCGCGTTTTAGGTTTTCAATGTGCGCGGGATGATGTCCCCACAATAGCGTTTGACAGCCGTTTCGAGCTGCCAACATGGCTAATGCCGTTCCCCAAGACCCCGCGCCAAGTACCGCTATTTTGTTGGTCATTTTTTAGTTAATCGCTTCTGAACTAGGAGCTTGCGATTGCAAATGTTGAGCATAAAGCGCGTCAAAATTTACGGGTGCAAGAATAAATTGTGGGAAACCGCCCTTTGCGACTAAATCTGAAACGACTTCGCGAGCGTAAGGGAACAAAATGTTAGGGCAGAAACTGCCTACCATGCCGCCCATTTCTTGTTCGGAGAAACCTGATAATACGAAAATGCCAGCTTGCGTGACTTCAACCAAATACGCGACCACTTCGCCACTTTTGACGGTAATCGTTAATTTAATCGCCACTTCAGCCAAGTTTTCATCCAATTGTTGAACGTTCGTTGCTAAATTGAAATCCACATTGGGTTCCCATTTTTCAACAAAAACTTGTGGTGAATTAGGTGTTTCAAATGAAATGTCTTTGGTATAAATTTTTTGAATTGCGAATTGTTTTTCTGCTTGTTCAGCCATGATGTTCTCTTAAAAGTGAATAAAAATTTAATGTGTGAAAGTTCACACGCGCGGATTCTACCATTTACGAATTCAAGTTAGAAATCTGAGAAATCTTTTGCTTGAAAATCAATCGTTGCGCTAACCAGTGCATCAATCATTTCATCGCCTTGCGCGATATGCCCTGAATTTAGCAACACGACAAATTTCGATTGTGGCAATGCGTGATGCAATTTGTAGCCTGCTTCGATTGGGCAAACTAAATCGTTGCGTCCGTGAATAATTGTTACGGGCAAATGTTTTAATTTCTCGCAATGTTCGAGCAGTTCATTTTCTGCTAAAAAATACGAATGTTTCGCGTAATGCAATTCCATTTGAACTTGTTTAACATCATGTTCGGTAACGTGTTCGTCTCGTAATTCAAACAAATTCCCTAACGCAACTTGTCCGCCCCAAACTTGCCACCCCTTTACCACGCGGCGAATCGCTAATTCATCTTTTCCCCACAAAACGCGGCACAAATCCGCGAGTAAATCGTCAGTGCGTTCACCGTGCGGAATGCTATCAACGAGGTATTGCCACATTTCGGGATAAATGAGCGACGCGCCATGTTTGCCTAAAAACCAGTGCATATCCTGCAAACGCGCTAAAAAACTGCCGCGCAAAATCAAGCCTAAAACTTTGTCGGTGTGTTTTTGTGCGTAAGCAAGTGAAAGCGTCGCGCCCCACGAACCACCAAATAACAACCACTTTTCGATGTGCAAAAATTCGCGGATGCGCTCTAAATCGGCGATTAAATCAAACAGCGTATTGTTTTCGCATTCACCAAAAGGTTGCGAACGTCCACAACCGCGTTGGTCGAGCAAAATAATGTGATAAAAATTCGGGTCAAAAAAACGTCGATGGTCAGGTTTGCAACCAGAGCAAGGCCCTCCGTGTAAAAACACAACTGGCACTCCATTTGGGTTGCCGCATTGTTCAACGTAGACCGAATGCACGCCGTCGGTTTTTAAGAAAAAATGGTTAAACGGTTCGATTTCTGGGAAAAGTGTGTTCATAAATTTAACGATGATAAGGATGATTTTGCAAAATGCTCCACGCGCGATAAATTTGCTCGGCAACGACGATTCGAACCAATGGATGTGGGAAAGTGAGATTCGACAAACACCATGATTCTTTTGCGGTTTGTTTCACCGCGTCAGCAATCCCGTCTGCACCGCCGACAATTAACGCAACGTGTTGTCCATTGCCTTGCCAGCGTTCAAGCGACTGTGAAAGTTGCGGCGTTGACCACAATTTGCCACCTAAATCGAGTGTCACGACATGACAATTTTGTGGAATTGCAGCCAAAATGCGTTCGCCTTCTTCGCGAATAATTCGCGCGGTATCGCTATTTTTGCTGCGTTTGCCAGCGGGAATTTCTTTTAAAACAAGTTCACATTCGCGCGGCAAACGCTTTGCATATTCGTCATAGCCTTGTTGCACCCAACTCGGCATTTTTGTTCCGACAGTAATGAAATGAATTTGCATGATTAACCAAGTAAGTTATCAAGCATCATCATGATGATAAAACCGCCCATCAGCGAAAAAGTCGCACAACGTGAACGTCCTTTTGAATGTGTTTCGGGAATAATTTCTTCGCTAATCACAAATAACATTGCGCCTGCGGCAAACCCCATTGCAATTGGCAAAATTGGCTCAAAAACTGTCACCATCGTAATGCCGAGCAAACCGCCCACAGGTTCAACTAAACCTGTTAATGTTGCAATGCCAACGGCTTTCCATTTGTTAAAACCTAACCCCACTAAAGGCAACGCAACAGCTAATCCTTCTGGAATGTTCTGTAATGCAATTGCACCTGCTAAGACTAAACCATTGTGTAAATCACCAGCACCAAAACTCACGCCCACCGACATTCCTTCGGGAAAGTTATGAATCGTAATCGCAATGATGAACAGCCAGATTTTTTTAAGCGAATTAAATTGCGTTTCTGACAAGCTATCGAAATGAATATGCGGCAATTGCTTGTCAGCATAATGCAAAAATAATGCACCAATAATCATGCCGAAAGAAACAATGTAAATACCTTTACCTGTCCACATCGCATTGCCATATTCCAAACCTGGAACGAGTAATGAAAAAGCGGTTGCGGCAAGCATCACGCCCGCTGCACCACCGAGCATACTGTTAAATAAATTGTCCGAAATGTTTTTAAACCAAAGCGCAGGTAATGCGCCAATGCCTGTTGCCAGTCCTGCCAAAATACTTGCGGTAAAACCTATGACAACAAGTGAGCCAAATACTAAATACAGCGTACCAAAAACTAAAATCTGACTAGTTAAAAATAATGCTGCCCACGTTAAATTTCGTTGCCAAGAAGGCAGAGATTGGATTTGTTGGAATTTGGAGCAGTTTTGAATTTGCGTGATTTTTGTTTCCGCGCAAGTTTGTAATTTTTGAAAACATGTTATGACGAGTGACATAATTTTTCCTTTTCTTAGTTTTTGAAAATGGCGTAAAAATAGCACCAAAAGTCGTAAACACAACGCATTTTGTGCATAAACTGGACAAACTTTCGCAACACGGTAAAATTAGCCCGTTTTTAACCCCGCTTAATTTAAGAGAATGCAATGGCGATAATTACGGTCTTAAATGGTCCAAATCTCAACTTATTGGGCATACGCGAACCCAGTCTTTATGGCAATCAAACTCTTGCTGACATTCAACACACGCTCGAAAAAGAAGCCCAACTTTTACAACATTCCTTAACATTTCATCAAAGCAACGCTGAACATGAATTGATTGAACTTATTCACGTTGCATACGCAAATCGCGTGGATTTTATCATTATCAATCCAGCTGCTTTTACGCATACGAGTGTGGCATTACGCGACGCGCTACTTGCGACAAAAATCCCGTTTATTGAAGTGCATTTATCCAATGTTCATGCGCGTGAACCGTTTCGCAAACATTCGTATTTCTCTGACATCGCACAAGGTGTGATTTGTGGCTTGGGCGCGATGGGTTATGAATTAGCCTTACAGGCTGCACACCGAATTTTAACTAAAGATTAACTATAACTATAAAAAAGAGACCCCTAAAATGGATATTAGAAAAATACAAAAAATCATCGAGTTAGTTCAAAACTCCGATTTAGCTGAAATTGAAATTAAAGAAGGTGAAGAATCGATTCGTATCAATCGCTATTCTTCAAATGTGCCAGTTGCCGCACCTGTGCATTATGCACCAGCTCCTGTTGCTGCACCTGCCACCGTTATTAACGTAGGGGAAGCCGCACCAGCCGTTGCCGCCGCACCTGAAATCAAAGGTCATATTGTCAAATCGCCAATGGTTGGAACGTTCTATCGTAGCGCATCACCAGGCAGCAAAGCCTTTGTTGAAGTTGGTGTAAGCGTTACAGCTGGGCAAACACTTTGCATTATCGAAGCCATGAAAATTTTGAATCAAATCGAAGCAGACAAAAGTGGCACAATCACCCAAATTTTGGTTGAAAACAATGAACCCGTCGAATACGGTCAACCATTATTTGTGATTGAGTAAGGCAAAAAACTATGTTCGATAAAATTGTTATCGCCAATCGCGGTGAAATCGCGTTGCGCGTGTTGCGAGCTTGCCGTGAACTTGGCATAAAAGTCGTTGCTGTGCATTCGGAAGCCGATCGTGATTTAAAACACGTTCGTTTAGCAGATGAATCTGTGTGTATTGGTCCTGCGAATTCAACCGAAAGTTATTTAAACATTCCCGCCATTATTAGTGCAGCCGAAGTCACTGACGCGCAAGCGATTCATCCAGGTTATGGTTTTTTGTCTGAAAATGCGGATTTTGCTGAAAAAGTAGAGCAAAGTGGTTTTGTTTTCATTGGCCCAAAAGCAGACACAATTCGCATGATGGGCGATAAAATTTCGGCTAAAAATGCGATGCTCAAAGCAGGAATTCCTTGCGTTCCAGGCAATAATGATCCACTTTCCGATGATGCGGATAAAAATTTGAAATTGGCGCGTGAGATTGGTTATCCCGTGATTATCAAAGCAGCTGGTGGCGGTGGTGGTCGTGGAATGCGTACGGTTCACACCGAAGCGGCATTACTTAACGCGATTGCCATGACGAAAGCCGAAGCAGGTGCAGCGTTTGGCAATGCAACCGTTTATATGGAAAAATTTTTAGAAGACCCGCGTCACATTGAATTTCAAGTCATGGCGGATACGCACGGTAACGCGATTCATTTAGGTGAGCGCGATTGTTCAATGCAGCGTCGTCATCAAAAAGTGGTCGAAGAAGCCCCAGCACCTGGAATTACAGAAGAACAACGCAAATTTATTGGTGAACGTTGCGCTCAAGCGTGTATTGATATTGGTTATCGTGGTGCGGGAACATTCGAATTTTTGTATGAAAAAGGCGAATTTTTCTTTATCGAAATGAATACCCGCGTGCAAGTTGAACATCCTGTGACGGAAATGGTGACAGGTTTTGACATTGTGAAAGAACAGTTGCGAATTGCAGCGGGCGAAAAATTATCGATTACGCAAGAGCAAGTCAAAATCCAAGGTCACGCGATTGAGTGTCGTTTGAATGCGGAAGACCCGAAAACGTTTATGCCGTGTCCAGGTACGATTTCACAATTCCACATGCCTGGAGGACCAGGAATTCGTTGTGAAACGCACATTTACAATGGTTACAAAGTGCCGCCGTATTACGATTCGATGATTGGCAAATTGATTGCTCACGGTGAAACTCGCGCGAGTGCGATTGCGCGTATGAATACCGCCTTGAACGAAATTATTATCGACGGCATAAAAACCAACATTCCACTGCAACACGACATCATGACTGATAGCGCGTTTGCGGCAGGTGGGCAAAATATCCATTATTTAGAAAAAAAATTAGGCATTTATTAAGCCTTCTCAACGGCGTACAAGTTCAGATTTGTGCGCCATTCCATCACGTTCCATTTTTCAATTCTCAAATTATGCCTTGGCATCAACTCACCGTAACAACGACAGAAAAATCTGCGCCGAAAGTCGCTAAACATTTCACCCATTTAAAAGCCGTTTCTGTGACGTATTTAGACGCGGAAGACGAACCTGTTTATGAACCCAAAATTGGCGAGACCAAAATTTGGACAAACACCCAAGTTGAAGCTCTTTTTGAATTGGATGTTGACCCCGAATTCGTCAAAGCAGAAATGAATCGAAAATTCAAAACGATTGGTGATTCGTGGCAATATCAATTCATCGAAGACCAAGCGTGGGAACGCGCATGGATGGAATTTTATCATCCGATGAAATTTGCAAATCGGTTGTGGGTTTGCCCCACTGACCAAGAACAGCACGAAGAAGGCACTGTCTGTTTAACGCTTGACCCAGGTTTAGCGTTTGGAACAGGCACACATCCCACCACCGCGTTATGTTTGGAATGGCTAGCAAGTCATGATTTAACGGGCAAAACTGTGATTGATTACGGTTGTGGTTCAGGAATTTTAGCTGTTGCAGCCATTTTACTTGGTGCAAAAGAAGCACATGCGGTAGACATCGACCCGCAAGCTCTCACCGCAACGCACGATAATGCCTTGAAAAATGCGGTTTCTGACAAAATACACTGCTATTTACCTGAAGATTTCAAACCGTTCGAAGCAGATGTTGTTTTAGCGAATATTTTGGCAAAGCCATTGATTGATTTATCGCAAAACATTTGCGCGTTAGTCGTTCAAAATGGCGATTTAATTTTATCGGGGATTTTGGCAGAACAAGCGGACTCCGTAATTGCAGCTTATGCTGAAAAAATCGATTTCGCGCCGCGTGTTCAACAAGAAGATTGGATTCGTTTAAACGGTCGTAAAAAATAAAACCTAAGAGGAGAGGGACGTTGCACAGATTTAATACTGACGATTTACGCATTTGCGGCATGACCGAAGTCATTGCCCCCGTCGAAGTTCATACTGAAATGCCGATTACTGACGTTGCCGCGCAAACCACGTTTGATGCGCGTCACGCTATTCACAACATTTTAAAAGGTGACGACGACCGATTAGTGGTTGTTGTCGGGCCTTGCTCCATTCACGATACGAAAGCCGCGCTTGAATATGCTCAATTGTTAAAAACGGCGATAGCTGAATTGAGCGACGATTTACTCATTATCATGCGCGTGTATTTTGAAAAACCACGCACCACCGTTGGTTGGAAAGGCTTAATTAACGACCCTGATTTGGATTCGAGTTTTAACATTAACAAAGGATTGCGCGTGGCACGACAACTGTTGCTTGATGTAAATAACATAGGCATTCCAGCGGCAACCGAATATCTCGATTTAATTACGCCACAATATGTTTCGGATTTAATTTCATGGGGCGCAATTGGCGCGAGAACGACTGAAAGCCAAGTACATCGTGAGTTAGCGTCAGGTTTGTCGTGTCCCGTGGGTTTCAAAAATGCGACGGACGGCACTGCAAAGATTGCAATTGATGCAATTGGTGCGGCAATGAGTCCACATCATTTTTTATCGCTCACCAAAGCGGGGCATTCGGCGATTTTTTCCACGACGGGAAATGAAGACGTACATATCATTTTGCGTGGCGGGAATCATCAGCCAAATTACGATGCGGTTCACGTTGACCAAGTCGCGCAAAGTATGGAACACGCGCATTTGCGCCCTAATATCATGATTGATTTCAGTCATTCCAACAGCTTGAAACAATGCCAACGCCAGCTCATTGTCGGCGACGATGTGGCGGGACAAATTGCCAGCGGGGATAAACGTATCATGGGCGTGATGATTGAAAGTCATCTCAAAGGCGGGCAACAAACCGTCGTGAAAGGGCAAGATTTGATTTATGGGCAAAGCATTACGGATGCCTGTTTATCGTGGGAAGATACTTTGCCCTTGCTGAAAAAATTAGCGAATGCAGTGCAAAAAAGACGTTTAAACAAAATTTAACTCAAAGCGCAGATTTTAACGCCTTTAAAAATGCTTGATTTTCGCTAGGTGTACCGACCGTAACACGCAAACAATCGGTCAATAATCCGCCTTGTGGATGAACATTTTTAATTAACACGCCTTGCGTTTTAATTGCCTCGAAAATTCGTGTTGCTTGATTTTGTGGTGTTTTGAATAAAATGAAATTTGCTGCACTGTCGTAAGCGGTAATGCCATTCAACGCATTCAGTTCTTGCAACATTAAGGTGCGTTCGCGGCAAATTTCTTGCGTTTGTTCATCAAAAACGGCTTTATTTTCAAGCGCAAATTGCACGCTCGTTTGCGTTAACACGTTGATATTGTAAGGCAAACGAATTTTGTCTAATTCGGCAATAATTTCGCGTTGCCCCGCAATATAACCTAAACGCAATCCCGCTAAACCTAATTTTGAAACGGTTCGCATCACTAAAATGTTGTCGCCAACGCGATTCATGAAACTCGCGTTATTTGCAAACGGTTCGTAGGCTTCATCGATAATTACTAAACCGTTTGCTGCATCAATAATTTGGTTAATCGCGTCAACATTAAATAAATTCCCCGTTGGATTATTGGGATAAGCAAGAAAAATCACGGCAGGATTGTATTTTTCAATGGCTGCGAGCATTGCAGGTAAATCCAAATCAAAATTTTCAGCATCAAGCGAAACGCCGTGATAATTTAAGCCCAAAGAATCGCTAATTTGTTTGTACATCACAAAGCTGGGCGTGGTGCTTAAAACATGCGAATTCGGCGGCAATGCCATTAACAACAATTGAATAATTTCATCTGAACCGTTACCGAGCAGTAAATCGATTTCGTCGGGTAAGTTGTTTAAATTTTTGAGTGTGGTGGCAAGCTGCGTTGCTTGCGGGTCGGGGTAGCGATTTATCGCACAATCATTTAATCGCGCAAGCCACGATTGTTTTAATTCATCTGACCAAGTGTAAGGATTTTCCATGGCATCAAGTTTGATAAAACCTTGTGCATTCGCAACGTGATATGCCGATAACGCTAGCATTTCGGGACGAAAAAGAGTTTGTAGATTAAGTTTTGACATTTAATTTTAGGATTGAGAGTAGAAAAAGTGAGTAACATTTTAACAGACGAAAGCTGGATGCGTTATGCGATTCGATTAGCACAACGAGCGCAAGATTTAGGCGAAGTGCCTGTCGGCGCAGTGCTAATTAAAAATGAAAAAGTCGTTGCCGAAGGTTGGAATCAAGTCATTAAAATGCACGACCCAAGCGCACATGCTGAAATTGTTGCCATTCGACAGGCAGGCAGTGAGATTGAAAATTATCGTTTAATCGATACAACACTTTATGTGACACTCGAACCGTGTGTTATGTGTATGGGCGCAATTGCTCAAGCGAGAATTCAACGTTTAGTGTTTGGTGCATTTGATGAAAAACGGGGCTGTGTTTGCAATGCGTTAGCGTTATCAAATGCACCCTTTTTAAATCATCATGTTCAGTGGCAAGGTGGCATTTTGGAAGACACTTGCTCGCAATTATTGAAGGATTTTTTTGCAGCGCGGCGCAAACGTTAACGTCTGTTAATCGACAATTCCATCTACATAAAACCATTTGCCGCCGAATTTTTTAAAGCGGCTGATTTCGTGCATCAACAGTGTTTGTCCGTTTTGTTCATAAAAAGCCTTAAATTCAACGCGACCTTTATCGTCTTTTTCGCCACCTTTTTTGGTGTGCAGAATTTCCAATTTTTGCCATGTGACGTTTTCTTGCGAAAAATCGAGTGCTTTCGGGCGTGTGCTTTTGTACCACGTCGAAAGCAAATAATCGGCATTTTTCAAAACATACGCGCTGTAACGAGAACGCATTAAAATTTGCGCGGTTAGCGCGTGTTGCGTGCCATTGTGAAAAGGCTCGCAACATTGTGTGTAATCAAGGTTTGAACCGCAAAAACAAGTTTTCATTTAGGCAATCGCTTCGTTGATAAATTGCAAATCACTGACATCTAACATTATTTTTCCTGTGAATTTAATCACTGCCGTTGGCGTGTAATGGGTTTGCTGTCCGTCGGCGTCAAAATAAAGCGTGTGAGTTGCGGTGTCATAAATCAAACTTTCATCACCTGTAAACGATTTTAATGATTTGGAAACAGCAAAACCTTTAAACGCGAAAGCGGCACTTAATTCAATTAAGTCTTCACCTTTTTTGAAATCGGTAATGGTGTCGATATTTTGTGCGGGGGGAGCAAAATCGCCTAAAAAATCGTAATCGTTGATATTAAAAACGAAGGTATCGTGACCTGTTCCACCTGTTAATTTATCGTTACCTTTGCCACCTTCAAGCGTGTCGTCACCCGCTTTACCATTCAAACTGTTTGCTAATTCATTACCGACTAACTTATTAGCCAGTTCATTTCCAATACCTGTTTGGGCAGCGTCAGTTAAAAGCAGATTTTCGACATTTTTAGGCAACGTGTAATTCACGCTGCTTTGCACTGAATCTGTGTCAAATAAATTGGTTTCAATAACTTTGTCGCGTGTGTTATCGACAATGTAAATATCATTGCCATCGCCGCCAATTAAGCTGTCACGTCCAATACTACCGTTTAACGTATCATTTCCCGCTAATCCCGTGAGCGTCTCGGATTTTGCGGTGCCAACTAAATAATCATCATTGCTTGTGCCTTGCTGTGTTTTGGCAAGCGTTACGGATGAACTACTTTTACCACCTAACCCATCACCACCATAAATCCAATCCAATGCCGCTAAATCATAAGATTGAAATTCGGTTTTGTAATTACTTAAGTGGCTATAAGACATAACCGTGTTATTGGTATTGTCTTGCGAAGTTAGCAACGCATAAGGAGATTCAAAAGGATGTTTTAAACCTAGTGCATGACCGATTTCATGTAACAACGTTTCGTAACCTTGTGAACCAGCAACAGGCATTGCATTATCTTGATTGAACTCTACGTTATCGAGGTAAACATAGATATTTGCGCGATACGTTACAATTTCATCTGTTCGGGCATTATATTGATAATTAGAGTATTTATTGGTCAAGCCCGTCGTTCGTGTGCCATACAAATCGGTATTGGCAAAATGCAAATCGGCATCTTGCGTTAAAGATACTTCCTGAAACTCAATGCCTGTCACTGAACTTGCGTAATTCAAAATGCTTCGCGCAGCTTGTTGTTGTGTGACATTAAATGCGTATCGAGTGGCGTTAAGTTTGTCGTCATCAAAATTTTGACTATCAAAACTGTAATACACCACATTGCGAGCAGGCATTAGATAATTCAGATTCACACCGTCATCAAGCAATGCGTTGAGATTGTTATCGCTGTTTGAATAAATGATATTGTCTAAATCACTGCGCGTTATCGCGGCAACCACGTTTGGCGCAGTGTTATTCACATTTGAAATAATTGGTTCATCATCATAAGGCGCATCGGATAATTCAATGCCCGATAAGTTTGAAACGTAAGTTTGAAAATCCTCAATCAACTCGGTGGTCGTAAAATCCACCGAATCCATTGAAGCCGTTTTCATTTTGTCGGTTAATTTTAAAACATCACTTAGCGAAGAATTTTTCCAAAAATTGACATCCAAACTCATCGTTTCAATTTCCTTACTTTTTCAATGGTACAAAATAATTTTTACTTTCTTCGCCTGCTTGTTTTTGCAGAATGTCGTTGTATTCGCCAGATGCCACAATTTTTGCTAAACCTTGTTGAAATTGTTTAGCGAGCGCAACGCCTTTGGGATTTTTCTTATTAAACGCAACAGAAACTACGGCTTCGCCCGCACTCGGTTCTAAACGAATAATGTCTTTTTGTTGCGTTGCAAAATTCTTTTTCAAAGTTTGTGACATCGTGAAATCTGCTTCGCGTACAACATCGATTTTTCCTGCAATCAACCCGCTGATTCGTGCATCTAAGCGGTCTTCAACAACGTTGATATTTGCTTTTTGATAAATAGCGGCAGCCTCTTTTTTATGTACGCCCAGCGTTAAGCCTTTGAATGCGGCTAAATCACCTTTCCACGCGAGCGTTTCATGTTTTGGGCGAGCGTAAAAGTAGCTTTCTTTCAAGCGCAACACGGGAACCAAGATGACATTTTTGGCTTCTGCTGTTGTTAAGTTCAAATCATGCCCCGCAATTGCGAGTGCATTTTCTTCATTTAGATAATAGGAAAGCATCGTTTGAAGGGGCAACGGTGTGAGCGTATTTTCAACATTTTCCGCTTTGAACGCGGCTTTAATGATTGCTGTTGCAACACCTGTATCCGCAGATTCGATGCTCAATACTTGTGGAAAATCCAAGGTAAAAATTTCATTTACAGGCGGTTCAAATAAACTCGCCGTCACTCTTGGCCCCGTTGCTTGTGCTGTTGTGGATAAACAGATTAACGCTACGCCTAAACTATAAAAAAATGGTTTCATTTTCTTCTCCTAATCGTTAATTGCGCTGCTTGATTGCACAAGTAATTTATCCCACAAACCAAAATGGAAACCAAATGGTGTTGTTTGTGACATAAAAATGGTAATTTTTTGCTCTTTCGGGTCAACGCTAAAACGGGTTGAATAAAGCCCCGCCCATTCAAATGTGCCAACATCGCCGCTGTCAACATCATGTCCTCGGTCTTGCTCAATTGCAAAACCTAAGCCAAATTTCCACGCATGGTCGTGCAAAAATGTCGCATCGAAATTGCCGATATGATTGGTTGCCGTCATCAACTCAACGGTTTTTCGACTAAGTAAACGCACGCCATCTAATTCGCCACCGTTCAAGAACATTTGTGCGAAACGAAAGTAATCATAAGCAGTCGAAATCACATTCACACCACCTGTTAAATACTTACCCGACGTGGCATAAGCGTCAGCAGGGCATAATACCAAATTGCCGTCAATAATAGGTTTGTCATCGGTGCGGGTTAAATTTCCTTGCCAATCCGTTTTCCAAACCGCTGCAATGCGTGCTTGTTTTTCAGACGGGACATAGTAATAACTGTCAGTCATTTTCAATGGCTCGAAAATGTTTTTATACACAAAATCATCAAAGCGCATTCCCGAAACGACTTCGATTAAATAACCTAACACGTCATTCGATAAACCATAATCCCACACTTCACCAGGTTGTTTGAAAAGTGGCAAACGCGCCAAGCGTTTTACCATATCGCCAATCGTTTCATCAGGGCGACACGTTCCATCACTGATACCCGCTTGTTTATACAAATCAAGCACCGCTTGGCGTTCAGGTTCGTGATAATAATTCCCTAAAAATGAATACAAAATGCCCGATTTGTGCGTGAGCAAATCACGAATTGTAACTTCACGTTTCACAGGCACGAGTTTATAACCCTTGCCATTTGGATTCATTTCGAGAACTTTTTGATTTTTAAATTCAGGAATATATTTTGAAACGGGGTCAGAAAGGAGCAATTTCCCTTGTTCATAAAGAATCATGACCGCTGTGCTAGTAATCGGTTTTGACATCGACATGACACGAATCAAACTGTCTTTTTGCAGCGGCTTATTTTCGTCGGCAAGTCCAAACGATTTGAAATAAGCGATTTTTCCCTTTCGAGCAATTAACACGTTCGCGCCAGCAATTTTCTTTTCATCGATATGCGATTGCATGAGCGCGTCAAGATTTTTCAATCGTTGCGAAGATAAGCCGACGCTTTCAGGCGAAACAATTTCGATTTCTGCGTTGGCAATGAGTGAAATTGCCGTTAGAAAACCCGCTAACATCAAACGTTTTACTTTCATAACTTTATCCTTTATTGATAAATTTATCTCGAATCACCAAAAAATCATCTAAGTTTGCTAAAAATAAGTCAATCAATCTTGGTTCGAATTGCTCACCACTTTTTTGTTTCATATATTCTAAAATCGCAGGTAATTCCCACGGTTTTTTGTAACACCGCGCTGAACCGAGCGCATCAAAAACGTCTGCAATGGCAGTTACGCGAGCGGCAAAACTGATCTCTTCGCCTTTTAAACCGCGTGGATAACCTGTCCCATTCCATTTTTCGTGATGTTCGTGGGCAATTTGCGCTGCCATTTTGAGCAGTTCTCTATCAGAAGCGGCAAACACTTTAAAACCAAGCGTGGTGTGTGTTTGCATGCGGCTCCACTCTTCTGGATTTAAACTCGATGTTTTTGACAAAAT
>JAQTOT010000218.1 GCA_028713145.1 Methylococcales bacterium | reverse complement strand
CTGTAACAGCCGTATCAGCGGTTTTATCGTTTTGATTTACTTTAACCAATACACCGCCTGTCAATGAGGCAGCATTAACATTTGTAATGGCAGAAGATAATGCCGCACCTGATAAATCGACTTTACTTGCAGAACCGTTGACGGTAATCGTTGAATTTGCGGCAAAATCATTTGCAAGTGATGCGGTTAAATTAGTCACCGCGTTAATGGTTAAACCACTTAAAGCGTTAGCCGTATCTAAATCAATCGTATCAACAACATTTTCTGCACCTGATGAATTGATAGTAACGCTAGCTGCCCCTGTTTGATTGCGCGTGACATTTCCACCATTCACACCATTGCTCAATGTTAAATTGACTGCATCCGTTGTCGATGCCATCGTGAAGGTCGTATTTGCCGTAACGTTATTACCATTGCCTTGAATAACTAAACGCGTATTTGACCCTAAATTGTTAAACGTCACATCGTCGCCACTTAAATTATTGGTAACGGTTGTTTCGCTAGAAATTGAAGCAAAATCATACGTTCCCGCTACGCCGCCTGATTCTTTGATGCTGAAAATCTCAATGTTTGTCGGTATGACACCAGCGGGAAATGAACCCGCATCTGCGCCATCGATAGTAAGTTGCAACGTATCAATGCCACTACTTCCGTCAACGGTGTCACCTAAATTCAAGGTGCTGTTTGTGCCATTCGCATTGATGTAACCGATGATTAAGTCATTATTGGTCGAACCAGCAACCAAATCATTATTGGTTGTTAGCGTTGTTGTTGAACCCGTTGTCGTTGCGCTGGTATCAAAAATGGTCGTGCTAACGGTGCTTTGCCCTGATGCAATGCTGCCTGCACTTGGGTTTCCCAACGTGATAGTCAGACTTTCACCCGCTTCTACAATGCCATCAGCAACAATTGGCAAATCAATGGTTTTAACCGTGTCGCCAACATTGAAAGTAAGCGTACCTGAACTTGCGCCCGTGTAATCACTACCCGTTGTTGCGGTGCCTGAAATGGTGTAGGGAACGGTAATAGCACTGCCTGTGACGACGGCATGACTGATGGCGTAATGCGCCGTTTCGCCTTCATTAACTGATGCCGCGCCAGAAAAGAAAAATTTATCCGCTTCGACAACAACGTTAGTGTCAACAATTGTCGTCGTAGCCGTTGCATTATTAAGCGTTGCATTGCTAATGGGCGTTAGCGTGAGCGTAATCGTTTCAGGTGGTTCGACGACCGAATCGGTAATCGTCGTGAAAGTTAAAAGCCCTGTTTTTTCACCGTAAGGAATAGTGACAGTGCCTGTTGCAGGTGCAATGCTGTAATCAGCGGTATTTGTTGCGCTGCCGCCTAATTGATACGGAATAACAAGCCCGCCTACAGGTGCAGCAACATCTGACGTAATGCTAAAAATTACGCTACTGCCTTCGTTGACCGTATTGGCATTGGCGGACACATTCAAAATGGGTACGCCATCGGTAATTGTGCCAACAACATAACCTTTTTCCGCACCAGAAGAATCCAATAAACGCGCTTTATAGGCTTCCAAACCTTCTGCAAAGCCGTCATTTTTGACAGTCACGGTAATTTGTTTGGCTGCCGTTTCCCCTGCATTAAACGTGATGGAATTCCCTGCCACAAAATCATCAGGCGTTGTGATAGCTAAAATGCTGTTTAAGGCTTGTCCTTGAAAATCAATGCTTAACGTAGTTACTTTATCAACCGCCCCATTTGGCATAACGGTGAAAGTAATTGTTTTTCCTTCTTGTGTTGGTGCGCTAAGCGAGCTGGATGAAATTAAAAATGTTCCAGAGGCTGACGTAATTGAACTATCAATGCCGCTAATTGGGGTTGTTAAGGCAGTCGCGGTTTGGTTGCTAATTTGAACACCACCAATTGCGATATGTACGCCTGTTGAATCACCTGAAATTGTCGCTTGCGTTGTGCCGTTTAAAAAATCTAATTGCAAACCTGAAGCACTATCGGGAACGCCTAACGAAGCAATCAATTGATTCGTGACATCAAAAACTTTTAAACCAGTACCCACTTGTTGAAATTTGTATGAACTAAGCGCGTTATCAAAAGCAATTTTTTCAACATTAGCATCTACATTTACGTTTGTTGCCCCTGATTTGATTTTGACTGTTTGAGTGCCATTTTTTGCCCCATAAACAACCTGATTATTATCGCTAACAGTTAAAACACTGTCGCTTGCTTCAAAAAAAGATTTAGTCATTGTGAAAACTCGCTATGAAAATTTTAATAAAAATTAGGCAGCACTTTTGATGCCACGACTTAGGGTTAATATCGGCAGCAATTTGAAATTAGTGATTAAATTTGCTGAAAAATATCTAACAAGACATGTTGTATTTTTCGTTTAATTATCAACTGTCAATCCACGCTTCAACTAATTTCCTATATAATAACTCATCTTTTATAGTTGTTATTTTGCAACAAACAACATTTGAATTTTTGGAGTTTTCATGAATCAGGATTTAAAAACCTATTTAACCACTTGCGCGGCGCGGGTCGAAAGCGCGTTGGAGCAGCGTTTGCCAAGCGAAAACGTGTTACCAATTCGCTTGCACGAAGCGATGCGTTATAGCGTTTTAAACGGTTAGAAACGGATGCGTCCAATGCTCACTTATGCAACAGGACAGGTTTTAGGCATTTCACCTGACGAACTCGACGCGATTGCCTGCGCGGTCGAATGTATTCACGTTTATTCGCTGATTCATGATGATTTACCTGCAATGGATGACGATGATTTGCGTCGCGGCAAACCAACGTGTCACAAAGCGTTCGATGAAGCCACTGCCATTTTAGCAGGCGACGGTTTGCAAGCGTTTGCATTTGAATTACTCGCCCATGATGCAACCATTTCTGCAACCGCTGAAAAACGCCTTGAAATGATTACGGCATTAGCCAAAGCAAGTGGTTCACAAGGCATGGTGGGCGGTCAGGCCATTGATTTAGAATCGGTCGGCAAAACCTTAACATTGCCTGAGCTTGAAAATATGCACATTCACAAAACAGGTGCATTGATTCGCGCAAGTGTAGTTCTAGCGACGCTTGCAGGCAAAAATGTTGACGCAGAAACCGCGAAAAAACTCGACAATTACGCAAAATGTATCGGTTTATCGTTCCAAGTGAAAGACGATATTCTCGATGAAGAAAGCGATACACAAACGCTTGGAAAAACCCAAGGCAAAGACAAAGATAACAACAAACCCACCTACCCTGCTCTTCTCGGTTTAGCAGGCGCAAAAGAAAAAGCCCAGCTTTTACACGAAAAAGCCCTCGAAAATTTGGCTGATTTTGGCGATGAAGCCAATTTGTTACGCGAACTTTCGCTTTATATCATTCAACG
>JAQTOT010000217.1 GCA_028713145.1 Methylococcales bacterium | reverse complement strand
TGAAGTTCGTGACGTGTTTAAATCACCAAAATTCGGTGCAGTTGCGGGTTGTATGGTGCTTGATGGCGTGGTTAAACGTAATTTGCCCATTCGCGTCTTGCGTGACAATGTTGTGGTTTTTGAAGGGGCATTGGAATCATTACGTCGTTTCAAAGACGACGTTGCAGAAGTCAAAATGGGGATGGAATGCGGTATTGGCGTGAAAAATTACAACGACGTTCGCGCAGGCGATCAAATCGAAGTCTTTGAACGCATCGAAGTTAGACGGGAACTGTAATCATGGGCAGAGAATTTGCTCGTCACGATAGAGTTTCGTCGCAAATGCAAAAAGAGTTATCGCTGATTCTGCAACGTGAAATCAGCGACCCTCGAATTGGCTTTGTGACAATTAACGAAGTGATTGTGACCAAAGATTTAGCGGTGGCGAAAATTTACGTCACCGTTTTGAATACTGATGACGCAGGTAAAAAAGCGAGTACGAAAGCGTTAAATGAAATTTCGCCGCTGATTCGACATGCGCTCGCAAAGCGAATGCGTTTGCGGCATATTTCGGAATTGCGTTTTTATTACGATGACTCGTTTGACACGGGAATGCGTGTTGCAGAATTACTTAGTGAAGTTTCGGAAGATTTGAAGCCTGAATAACTGATGTTTTGCACATAAAAAAGGCAGTGTTTTAAAACACTGCCTTTTTTGTTGTCTACGTTGTTGAGGCTTATTTGTCTAAACCAACGAAATCCCAAATTTCATGTGACATGGTCTTGCCCTGATTTTCAGTTACAGGCGCACCGTTGGGATAATTTTGATCGTAAATGCGTTTCGCATCGACGGCTAAATCATTCATGCCCAATTTCGTGTAAGCGTCTTGCAGAATTTCGAGTGCAAAAGGTAGCGCAATCGAACGCGGGTATTTTTCCATCACGGTTTTAGCGCGATTGACAGCGGCAATATAGGCATCTCGTTTCATGTAATAACGGGCAATGTTAATTTCGTGCATCGCCAAATTATTTTTAATGGCAACCGTGCGTTGTTGTGCGTCAGCGACGTACTGACTTTTTGGATAACGACGCATCAATTCGGCAAAATTTTCCAACGCATCATTCGCATAAACTTGGTCGCGTTGCGAGGTATCAGTCGGCAAAAAACGGTCAACAAACGTAATACCGCGATTGTAATTAACCAACCCTTTCAAGTAATACGCATAATCAACATGATTATCACGCGGATACGTTTTGATAAAACGGTCAGCCGCTGACAATGCTGCTTCGGCATCGTTATTTTTATAATAGGCATACGTGCTATCGATTAACGTTTGTGGCGCGGCATTATCAAATGGATAACGTGCTTCTAAGGCTTCATAAAGTTTTGTCGCTTTATCGTAACTGCTTGCTTCAACAGCAATTCGAGCTTCGCTACGAAATTTTTCTGCATTCCAACCTGTGTAATCTTCTTGATCACTCGTACCGCCGCTGCCGAGCATTTCTTGTAATGACGCGCAGCCTGTTAAAACCGTTAAAGAAAGAATTAAACAACAAGCGGTGAAAAATTTAATTAGAATGGTGTGCATATTTGAGTAAATTTAAAAATGATTTTGCGCTTCAAATCAGCGGATTAGTTGGCGTGAGTATAACTTAACAACAAGTGAATTAGAACACGGCGTTATGACGATAGAATTATTAACAATTGAAGTACCACACGAAATGGCGGGAATACGTTTAGATGCTGCACTTGCGGAATTATTCAGTGAGTATTCACGCAGCAAATTACAAACGTGGGTGAAAGCTGGGCGTGTGAAAGTGAACGGCGCAGACTTAAAACCGCGCGATAAATTAGAAGGCGGTGAGTTGATTGAACTCGACGCAGAACCTGAAGTTGTGGTCACATTTGAACCTGAAAATATCCCGCTTGATATTCTTTTTGAAGATGATGAGATTTTAATTTTGAACAAACCCGCAGGATTAGTAGTGCATCCTGCGATTGGAAATTGGAGCGGCACCCTTTTAAATGCCTTGCTTTATCACGCACCACAATTAGAAACCTTACCCCGCGCAGGCATTGTGCATCGAATTGATAAAGACACCAGCGGTTTGCTGATGGTTGCAAAAACCTTGCAAGCGCACAATTCGCTAACTGAGCAGTTGCAAGAGCGTTCCATTCATCGTGAATACCAAGCGATTACGCATAATCGCATGATTGCAGGCAGTACGATTGACGAACCGATTGGGCGACATCCAACCGATAGATTGCGCTATGCCGTCAATCGTGATGGCAAAGAAGCCGTCACGCATTACCGTGTGATTTCACGTTTCAAACGCCATACGCATATTCAAGTTAAACTCGAAACAGGTCGTACACATCAAATTCGTGTTCACATGGCACACGTTAATTTTCCGTTGCTTGGCGACCAACTTTATAGCGGACGTTTCAAAATGCCTGCAAAATGTGGTGAAGAATTGGAAGCGGTATTGCGTGGTTTTAAGCGTCAAGCGTTGCACGCGGCAAAATTAGGTTTGGTGCATCCCAAAACAGGTGAATATATGGAATGGGAACAGCCGTTACCTGACGATATGGTTTTATTACTTGCTGCGTTGGCGAAAAACGATGTTGACGAAGAACGCTGATTTTATTTTTCCAAATTGGAACGCCCCGCAAAATGTTCATGCAGTCATGACAACGCGAAACGGTGGTGTGAGTAAAGCACCTTATGACAGCTTCAACTTGGCAACGCATGTCGAAGACGATTTAGAACAGGTTTTAGAAAATCGTCACCATTTAAAAAAGGCTTTGAATTTACCAGTTGAACCATTTTGGCTAGAGCAAATTCACAGCAACACCGTTGTTGAAGCCAATGCAGGGCTAATTTTGCCTAAAGCCGATGCAAGTTTTAGCACACAAAAAAATGTGGTTTGCGTTGTCATGACGGCGGATTGTTTGCCTGTTTTAATGTGTTCAAAAAATGGCGAAAAAATCGCCGCGATTCATGCTGGTTGGCGGGGGTTAGAAAGTGGCATTATTTCAAAAACTGTTGAAGCCTTAAAAACAAAGGAGTTAACAGTTTGGCTTGGTGCAGCAATTGGCGCACAGCGTTTTGAAGTCGGTGATGATGTCCGTGATGCGTTCTTGAAAAAATCTGCCGATTATGCGGAAGCGTTTCAAGAAAATGGCTCGCAATGGCTTGCTGATATTTATCAACTGGCACGAATTGAATTAGAACATTTAGGCATTACAGACGTTTTCGGTGGTGAATTTTGTACCGTTACCGATGCCGATCGTTTTTATTCGTATCGCCGTGATAAAAAAACAGGTCGAATGGCGACCTTAATTTGGCGTGATTAACTGTCGAAAATACCAAATTAAAACGGTTTTGTGTGCGTGTCACACCATAAAAAAATGCGC
>JAQTOT010000063.1 GCA_028713145.1 Methylococcales bacterium | reverse complement strand
GATGACGAAATTTATTCAATCTCTTTTTTTGTTAATCACGTTAACAGGCTGTGAAATACAACCACCTGAGCCGCTTCGAATTGGCTTAAATACGTGGGCAACTTACGAATTTTTATATTTAGCGGACAAAAAAGGTTTTTTCAAAGACGAAAATCTCGACGTGAAACTGATTGAATTTAGCTCACTTTTCGATGCACAGCGTGCTTATGTTCGTGGACAAATTGATGGCTTAGGCACGACTGTTGTGGATGTTTTGCAAATGCGTGACGAGTCGCCACGCAGTTTGCAAATCATACAGGTTATGGATTATTCAAATGGCGCGGATATGATTTTATCCAATGCAAAAATTACAAATGGTAAAGATTTACGAGGTAAAAAAATTGGTCTCGAACTCGCGTCGTTAGGCATTTATATTTTGGCGCGAGGCTTTGATAAATTCGGCTTAACGCTAGATGATGTGCAAATGCAAACGATGGATCAACTTTCACTGACTGCCGAGTTTCGCAAAGGTACATTCGATGCGATTGTGACGTATGCGCCAATGTCCATTCAATTGCAACGTGACACAAAAGCAAACACGTTATTTTCAACCAGCGAAATTCCAGGTGAAGTCGTTGATGTTCTCGCTATTGACCAAACGATTATTGACTCTCGCCCCGACGACATTAAAAAATTATTACGCGCTTACTATCGCGCGGTTGATTACGCGCAGCAAAATCCTGATGAATCTTACGATTTGATGGCAGAGCGTGAAGGGCTTACACCGCAAGAATTTAAAGAAGCCTTAACAAACGGAATACATCTTGTCACGCAAGCCGAGCAAAACGATTTTTTAAAACAAGGTGGCAAACTTGAAACAGTCGTTGATATGGCAGACAAAATCATGCGTAAAGCAGGACAAATCAAAGGCACAGATTATCGTGCGGAAACGATAACACCGAGATTTGTTAACTAATCATGTTAAAAATTCTCAAGCATAAATTCATTACACAATCTCTGCGTCAAAAATTGTTATTACCGCTTATTTTTATCGGTATTGTTTTAGCGGCGGGGGTGATTTTTTTTGCTCATCTTCGTTTTGAACAATTACTGGTTGAAAAATTAGCGGTTCGCGCAGAATTAGTTGCCAATACCGTGAACTACGCGGCGGAAGGTTTATCGCATGAAGGTGAATTACAACGTATTGTCACGTCACTGGGTGCAGAAAAAGAAGTGAATTTGATTTTGGTTGTCGAAGGCACAACGCCAGCACGCATTTTAGCGTCGAATAAACTGATTTTTGTAGGCAAGCCTTTAGCGGATTTAAGTGATATTGAACTTAAAAGTCGCATTCAAGGCACGTTAAATTCAGAAGTTAAAGTAGAGTATTTCGATGAAAAGAGTCGAAATTATGAAATCGCCATGCCACTGTTAATTAGCCAACCTAAATTGTTAGATGAAAAATCGTTGATAGACGCGGTGGTTTTTGTGCAGCTTGACAGCAAACCGACGCAAGTAGACGTATTGCAAACCATCATGCAATTTACGTTACTTTTTTCAATTCTATTTTTAGCATTGATTGGTTATAGCTATGTGCTATTGAGTCATTACGTCATAAAACCCGTAAGAAAAATGACGCATCAAATTGTAGAAGGTCAAGAAATTCAACTTAAAAAACGCACTGACAAAAATTATGACGAACTCAGTGTGTTTAGTGACACGTTAAACAACGCCTTTGAAGTCTTGGAATTACAGCAACAGGATTTGCGCGAAAGTGAAAAACGATTGCGTTCAATGATTGATTTGTTGCCTGTACCGTTAGCAGTAAATAATGATGTGCCTGAAATTACGTTTTTAAATCGCACATTTATTAAAACGTTTGGCTATGATTTAACCGATATTCCATCACTGCAAATTTGGTGGGAAAAAGCCTATCCTGATCCGAATTATCGCAACTCGGTAATTGAAGCGTGGGGCGAATCGTTACTTAGAATGCGACGTGAAAAGATGCCATTTATCCCCATCGAAGTGGTTGTTTGTTGTAAAAATGGCAGTGTGAAAAACGTGTTAGCGAGCGCAGTGCAAGTTGCGGAAAATATCAATGTTGTGGCGTTATATGACATTACCGAACATAAAAAAATCGAATTGGAATTAGCGCGTTCAAATGCCGATTTAGAGCAATTTGCTTACGCGGTTTCGCACGATATGCGCCAGCCATTGCGAATGGTGACAAGTTATTTAAAGCTCATCGAGGAAACTTTAGATCAACAACTTGATGAAGAAACGCGCCAACTTTTACATTTTGCCATCGATGGTGCAAAACGTATGGATTCGATGATTTTGTCATTGCTGGATTATTCGCAGGTTGACCGATTAACGCTTTCTTTTACGCACGTCTCGACAAGAGAATGTGTGGATGAAGCGTTGTTATTTTTAACACCTGTTTTAAAAAATAGTCACGGCAAGGTTGAAGTTTTGGGCGAATGGATAGAATTATTTGCAAATCACGATGAATTAACCCGTTTGCTACAAAATCTAATCGGCAATGCCTTGAAATATCACTCAAAAAATCAGCCACCTGTGGTTCAAGTATCGGCGAGCGTTTTAAGCAGCATGTTTAGAGTCGAAGTTAAAGATTATGGAATTGGTATTGAGCCAAGCCAAATTAGTCGATTATTTAAAGTCTTTTCGCGTTTGCAGCCGTGGAACCGTTTTGAAGGTTCGGGTGTGGGTTTAGCATTATGTCGAAAAATTGTGGAACATCATGGTGGGCATTGTGGCGTAATGTCCCAAGGCATGGGACAGGGAAGTACGTTTTGGTTTGAAATTCCGATTCGTAACGAAACGGTGACTCAATCTTGAATAAACAAATTCACTTCGTTTTACTACATGGCTGGGCGATGCACAGCGGAATGTGGGGCAGTTTCGCACAACAACTTGCGGAAGATTATCACGTCACGTTAATCGATTTACCTCACTATGAAAATTTAGCGCAAATTAGCGATGAAATTATCGCAGGTTTAGATTCAGAGCCGTTTTATGTCATCGGTTGGTCGCTCGGAGGGGCGATTGCGCTTGATATGGCAACGCGCTATTCGAATCGTGTGCAAGGCGTGATATTACTTGCTGCAAATCCCTGTTTTGTTGAACAAACAGACTGGGCAGGAATGCCACTTGAAACGTTTGATGCTTTTGCTACGCAATTGCACGCGAATTCGACGGTAACATTACAGCGTTTTTTAGCCTTGCAATTGCAAGGTTTGCCGCAGTTTTTGAAAGAAGTTAAAACACGTTTTGCACTGCAAAATACTCCCGATACGCCGATTTTAGAAACCAGTTTGCAACTGCTCAAAAAAAATGATTTACGGGAAAATTTGAAAAATTTAACTTGTCCAATTGCCGCGATTTTGAGTGATAACGATGCACTCATTCCTGTTTCTGTTGGCGAGCAAATGCAAGCGTTGCAGCCACATTTACAGCTCACCATTTTAGAAAAAGCGGGGCATATTCCATTCATTACGCAACCAACTTTATGCTTAAATGCTATCCATGCTTTTGTTCGAAAAGAGCAGGGAGGTTTTTTGCTCGACAAAACTAAAATTAAACAATCGTTTGGTAATGCCTCGCAAACTTACGATAGCGTTGCACAGTTGCAGCGTGATGTGGGACAGGATTTGTTGAAAACATTTTTATCAGAAAATCTGACTGGAACGATTGTTGATTTAGGCTGTGGCACAGGATTTTTAACGCAAACGCTGTTGCCATATTGTGAAAATGCCAATTTGATTGCGGTGGATTTAGCGTTGCCGATGTTGCAACTAACACGCGAGAAAATTGGCTCATCAATCCATTATCTTTGCTCTGATGCGGAGTCACTGGCGTTGGCAACAAACAGCGTTGAGACACTATTTTCAAACGTCGCATTGCAATGGTGTTTCCCGATTGATAACGCATTGCGTGAATTGCAGCGAGTTCTAAAACCTGACGGCACATTGATTTTTAGTACGTTCAGTTCACAAACGCTTTGCGAGCTTAAAACGGCATGGGCAAGCGTTGATAATTTCGCGCATGTTAATGAATTTTATACGCAAGAATTACTGCAACTTGCGTTAGAAAAGGCGGGATTTTCACACATGGAAATCCTCACAAAACGTTATGTTTCACGTTACGATTCGGTGCTTGATTTGATGCGCGAACTCAAGCATATCGGCGCACATAACGTAAGTACAAAACGTAAAAAAAGTGTGACGACTAAAACGACTTTGGCACAAATGATGGCAAATTATCCGCAAGAAAAAACGGGCGAAATTAGCGCAACGTTTGAAGTGATTTTTGTTCGAGCAAGTCAGTAAAACGAGACGAAATCGCCAAATATGAATTGTCTAAAAATTCAATATCGGCTACATTTAGAAATCGGTGTAAAGCCCGAGAAATATAATTAGAAACATTTTTGGAGTGGTAATAATGAGTGAATTAAGTGCAGGAAAATTGGGACTTCACAGCGTTGGGCAGGTTTTTCATAATCTAAGTTATGACGAGCTGTTTGACCATGAAGTCGCCAATAAAGAAGGACAAGTGTTAAGCAATGACACGATGACTGTAGACACAGGGAAATTCACAGGTCGCTCGCCGAAAGACAAGTTTTTTGTAGAACAAGAACCGTCAAAATCAAACATTGCATGGGGTAACGTCAATAAAACGGTGTCCCCCGAAATTTTCGATGAACTTTATACCGATGTTATTGATTATTTATCAGGCAAAGATATTTACGTTACTGATGGTTTTAGCGGCGTTGGCGCAACACAACGTTCAGTGCGTTTTATTACGGAGTTTGCGTGGCAATCGCATTTTGTAAAAAATATGTTTATTCGCCCAGAAGCTGACGAATTAGAAAACTTCGAGCCAAATTTTCGCGTGTATAACGCCAGTAATTACACCAATCACAAATGGCAAGGACACGGTTTAAATTCTGAAGTGTTTTGCATTTTCAACGTTGAAAAAAATGTCGCTATCATTGGTGGCACTTGGTACGGCGGGGAAATGAAAAAAGGCATTTTCACTATGATGAATTACTGGTTGCCGCTTGAAAAAATCTTATCGATGCACTGCAGCGCAAATGTGGGCAAAGATGGCGATGTGGCATTATTTTTTGGTCTTTCAGGCACAGGAAAAACGACTCTTTCAACCGATGCACACCGCAAATTGATTGGCGACGATGAACATGGTTGGGATAACGACGGTGTTTTCAATTTTGAAGGTGGCTGCTACGCAAAATGTATCGGTTTATCACAAGAAAATGAACCTGAAATTTTTGGCGCAATTCGCCGCCATGCGCTACTTGAAAACGTCGTTTATGACGATAACGGTGAAGTGGATTATCACGACAGTTCTAAAACTGAAAATACGCGCGTTTCATATCCGATTGAACACATTGAAAATCACGAACCTGAATTACGCGCAGGACATCCACAAAACATTATTTTCTTAACATGCGATGCGTTTGGTGTGTTGCCGCCTGTGTCAAAATTATCAAAAGAACAAGCAATGTATTATTTCTTGTCAGGCTACACGGCGAAAGTCGCTGGCACAGAACGCGGTGTAACCGAACCACAAGCCACGTTTTCAGCTTGTTTTGGTGAAGCCTTTTTACCCTTGCATCCAACTGTTTATGCAACTTTGCTCGGTGAAAAAATGGAAAAACACGGGGTGAATGCGTATTTGGTCAATACTGGCTGGACAGGCGGTGGTTATGGCGTTGGTAAACGCATGAGCATCAAAGGCACACGCGCCTGCGTCAATGCGATTTTGGACGGCAGCATTAACAACTGCGATTTTGAAACGATGCCGTATTTCAATTTGAGCATTCCAAAAACTTTGGATGGTGTTGAAACCCATTTGTTAAATCCACGCGATGCGTGGGAAGACAAGGCGCAATTTGATGAAACGGCGCAAAAATTAGCAGGCATGTTTGTAGCGAATTTCAAAAAATACACTGGTGCAAATCAAGAGTTCGATTTCACTCAGGCAGGGCCACAGCTTTAATTTCCAAAAATTGTAAAGACACGCCCAATGTAGCGTGTCTTTACAATGTCGATGTAGTTGAAAATTGATGAGATAATTCGGCGACTTTTTCAGCGGGAAGTTTTACCGTCAATGCAATTTGTCCTGCAAAATCTTGTTCAATAATTTTTCCATCCGCTTTTTTTAACGCATATTCAAAAGGCTGAAATTGTTCGTAATCTAGCGTCAATTTTAATGTCGCCATTTCGATAAACGGCAGTAGCATTGCGCTATCAATGACTTGTTTTGCCGTATTTCCATAAGCTCGCGTTAAACCGCCTGCTCCTAATTTCACACCACCAAAATAACGCACGACAGCAACTAAAACATTGATGATGTTTTTACCTTCAAGATGCTGGAGAATCGGTTTTCCCGCTGTGCCAGTGGGTTCGCCTGCGTCATGAAAGCGATAAATGATGCCGTTTGGTGTTTTTAAACGGTAGGCAAACGCGATGTGATTTGCGTGAGGATGGGCAATTTGCAGTGTTTTTAATTCACGCAAAACATCTTGTTCATTTTCACAAGGCGTAATCACACCAATAAAACGTGATTTTTTTATCAGCTCTTCAACCGTGTGCGATTGCGAAACATAAAGCATCATAATTTCATCGTCCCAGTCTTGTAATCATTCACTCAAAATGTATTTCATGTCATCTGCAAAAGTATCGGCGGTTAAAAGGCTTTCTTTATATACAAATAGGAAACTATGAATCTATAAATTGCCATATTGTCAACGAATTGATGCAGCTGTATAGTACGCTCCAAGTTAGTTATTTACCCATTTTTCATTTTTTTCGACAACCATAAGGAACATTATCATGACTACTTTCTATAGAGACGTATTGATTGGCTTGATGTTTATCGTCGGCATCGTTGGTTTTATTTCTGGTGAATTCATTGTTTCAACAGTGTTATTTGCATCAGCAGCCATTTTTAGCAACGTGTATCTAAACCGTCAAATGTACGGCTAAGAATCCATATACATTTTACCTCCTGTTATTTTGTAACAAACATTGACTCCTCATTGTCCTGTTTGACCTCTTGCTCTCAATGCGTTAAGCATTGAGAGCTTTTTTTTGCCAAAAAAATCACCGAATTTATCTGGACAATTTTAGCCACTATAACGTAGATTACGAGCAATTTTCGTAACTAAAATCCCATAAATGATAGAAGAAGACCGTTTAATTACCGCAAGTGCAGGGCAAGGCGAAGAAGGTCACGACCGCGCGATGCGTCCTAAAAAATTGGTGGATTATGTTGGACAAGAAGAATGTCGAACACAAATGGCAATTTTCATTGAAGCGACGCTCGCGCGACAAGAAGCACTCGATCACACGTTAATTTTTGGCCCTCCAGGTTTGGGCAAAACCACGCTGGCGATGATTATCGCAAGCGAAATGGGGGTGAATTTACGTCAAACCGCCGCCCCCGTTCTCGATAAAGCAGGTGATTTGGCTGCCTTGCTGACTAATTTAGAAAAACATGATGTGCTGTTTATCGATGAAATTCACCGTTTAAGCCCTGCCGTTGAAGAAATTTTGTATCCCGCGATGGAAGATTATCAGCTCGATTTGATGATTGGCGAAGGGGCTGCGGCGCGTTCAATTAAAATTGATTTGCCACCGTTCACCTTAATTGGCGCAACCACTCGTGCGGGTTTGTTGACTTCGCCGCTGCGTGACAGATTCGGCATTGTGCAACGCTTAGTTTTTTACACGATTGAAGAACTAACCAGCATTGTGACTCGTTCGGCGCAGGTTTTGAAAATGGGCATCGAACCCAAAGGTGCGCTCGAAATTGCGAAACGTTCACGCGGTACGCCACGCATTGCAAATCGCTTATTACGCAGAGTGCGTGATTTCGCTCAAGTAAAAAGTAATGGCATTATCACTGAGCAAGTTGCCGCCGAAGCCTTAACAATGCTTAAAGTCGATAGCAATGGATTTGATAGTTTAGATAGAAAATTTTTATTAACACTGATTGAAAATTTTTCTGGCGGCCCTGTTGGACTAGATACGATGGCAGCGGCAATTAGCGAAGAGCGTGGCACGATTGAAGACGTTTTAGAACCTTATTTATTACAACAAGGTTTTATTATGCGAACACCGCGAGGACGTGTGGCAACGTCAGCGGCTTACTTACATTTCGGTTTGACAGCTCCAAAAGTTGCCGCTGAAAATGTCGATTTATTTACTTCCTAATTACCTTAAAAAATCACTGCATGAATGACACAAACACCGTATGGATTGTTGATGACGATCAATCAATTCGTTGGGTTATCGAGAAAGCGTTACAAAAATCAGCCATTTTTACACGCACATTCCCAAATGCTGCCGAACTTCTTTTAGCACTTAAAAATGAACGTCCTGATGTGTTAATTACCGATATTCGAATGCCGAATATGAATGGCTTAGAACTGCTCCGAAAAATTCAAGAAAATTATCCCGCATTGCCCGTGATTGTGATGACCGCGCATTCAGATTTAGAAAGTGCCGTGGCAACCTTTCAAGGCGGTGCATTTGATTATTTACCCAAACCTTTTGATATTACGGATTTAGTCGAATTAACGCACAGAGCTTGTGTACATTCACATCAACAACGTGACAAACAAGAAAAAACGCAAGCCTTAAAACAAGGAGAAATGAGTGGAATCATTGGCGAAGCCCCTGCAATGCAAGAGGTTTTCCGTGCAATTGGGCGATTAGCGCGGTCGCAAATTACGGTGTTAATCAACGGCGAATCGGGAACGGGTAAAGAACTTGTGGCAAAAGCACTGCATCGCCACAGCCCACGGGCAGAAAGTCCTTTTATTGCCTTAAACATGGCTGCAATTCCAAAAGATTTAATGGAATCTGAATTATTTGGTCACGAAAAAGGCGCATTCACAGGTGCGATACAACGTAGAGCAGGGCGGTTTGAACAAGCAAATAGTGGCACGTTATTTTTAGATGAAATTGGCGATATGCCTGCTGAATTGCAAACACGCTTGTTGCGGGTGCTTTCAGATGGTGAATTTTATTCGGTGGGTGCGTATGCACCGACAAAAGTCGATGTGCGAATTATCGCGGCTACGCATCAAAATTTAGAGGAATTGGTTGAGCAAGGGCGTTTTCGAGAAGATTTATTTCATCGTTTAAATGTTATTCGTATTTACGTTCCACCGTTGCGCGAACGAAAACAAGATATTCCGTTGTTACTACAGCATTTTTTGCAGCAAGCGGCTGATGAATTGAACGTAGACAATAAAATTTTGAAGCCTGAGGTTGCCGAATTATTAAGTACGCTGGATTGGCGTGGAAATGTGCGGCAGCTTGAAAATACTTGTCGCTTACTCACGGTGATGGCGGCGGGACGTGAAGTGCATTTGCATGATTTACCGCCTGAATTATTAGAAAATGTTAGCGATAAATCAGTCAGTAATGAAGACTGGCAACAATTGTTACGCACTGAAATCGACTGGCATTTGCATAACCAAACGCCCGAAATTGCTAAACAAATTATTCCGACCGTGGAACGTATTTTGATTCAAACCGCGCTAAATTTTACGGGAAATAAACGGCATGAAGCGGCAATTATGCTCGGTTACGGACGTAATACGTTGACGCGCAAAGTCGATGAATTAAACATTGATGTGAAAAACTAACACAATGACTGAACAATTGATTTACCAAACCGAAGACAAAGACGGCATTATTGAAGTCAAAGATTGTAACGACGTGCGTTCTTTATATTTTGGTTCGTTTGCCCAGCAAAGTGCGATGTCGCTTAAAAATCCTGACGCACTGCATCTTGCTTACACGAAAGCGATGATGAGCAGTTTGCTGTTTAATGAGATTGAAGAGGACATGTTGTTAATCGGTTTAGGTGGCGGTTCGCTGGCGAAATTTCTGCTGCAAAATTTCCCTAAATGTCGCCTTGAAGTCGTTGAATCTCGGAAAGCCGTTGTTGAAATCGCTCACGATTATTTTGAGTTACCACGCGATAATCGCTTGAATATGGTGATTGATGATGGCGCACGGTATGTTTTAGAACGACATGATTTGCAGCGTGAATTTTACAGTTTGATTATGCTTGATGTCTTTGATTCACAAGGCATGGCGCAAGAAATTTGCAGCCTTGAATTTTTTGCTTCATGTCAGAAAATGCTCAAAAAGAATGGCATTTTGATTATCAATTTATGGAATACCAACGAGCAATTTAAACAATTATTTTCATGGCTTGGTAGTTTATTTGACGGGAAATTATTATTTTTGCCTGTAGATGGCGTGGTGAATGTGAATGGCTTGTTTTTTCACGAAAATACGCCCATTTATTCGCGTCGAGAATTGCAACGTCGCGCCATTAAACTTGAAAAAACCTATCACTTGCCGTTTAAACAATTTCTTAAAGATTTAATCATCTACAATCCGAATTTTATCGATAGAGTGACAAGCAAATAATCTCTTTACATTTGCGGCTCACAGCTTATTTCCACGCATAACATAGTATTTTTATAGGTTTTAAGTTGTGCTATTCTATCTGCGGAAAAAATTTTAATGATGCTTTTTGTAGACCCAATTAACAGCGAGTAACCATGACAAAAATAACAATTATCGAGACGGTGCAAAATATCGTCGCCGATCTCAAAGATAAGCCAGGCGCATTATTGCCAATTTTGCACACGGTGCAAAATACATTAGGTTATGTGCCGCCTGAAAGCGTTCCAACAATTGCGAAAGCATTAAATCTCTCCCGCGCCGAAGTTCACGGTGTAATTAGTTTTTACCATTATTTTCGTGATACGCCAGCAGGCAAACATACGGTGCGCGTTTGTCGTGCCGAATCGTGTTTAGCGATGGACGGCAAAGCATTAGAAAGCCATGTTAAAACAAAATTAGGCATCGATTATCACGAAACGACAGCAGACGGGAAATTTTCGCTCGAAGCGGTTTATTGTTTAGGAAACTGTGCATGTTCGCCTGCGATTCAAATTGATAATGACGTTTATGGTCGCGTGACAGCCGAATCGTTTAACGAAATTTTGACGGAGCAATCAGCATGAGTATTACAGTTTATGTGCCTTGCGACTCAAGTGCCGTTTCATTAGGTGCAAATCGTGTCGCTGACGCTATCGCGCAAGAAGCGCAAAAACGTGGCATTGAAATCAACGTAGTTCGCAACGGTTCACGCGGAATGTATTGGCTTGAACCGATGGTTGAAGTGGCAACGGATAAAGGTCGTGTCGCTTATGGTGCAGTAAAAACGAGCGACGTAGCGAGTTTGTTCGATGCGGATTTTTTAAATGGCGGCGTACATGCGTTGAATTTGGGTTTGACCGAAGAAATTCCTTATCTCAAAAAACAACAACGTTTAACGTTTGCGCGTGTTGGAATTACTGACCCTGTCAGCGTTGAAGATTATGTTGCTCATGATGGTTATCGCGGTTTGAAAAACGCGCTTTCTTATTCGCAAGCAGACATCGTTAAACACGTTACGGATTCAGGTTTGCGTGGACGTGGTGGCGCAGCATTTCCAACGGGCATCAAATGGAACACTGTTTTAAATACGCCGTCTGAACAAAAATACATTATCTGCAACGCTGACGAAGGCGATTCGGGTACATTCTCTGACCGTATGATTATGGAAGGCGACCCACTTGTTTTAATCGAAGGAATGACGATTGCGGGCATCGCAGTGGGCGCGACGCAAGGTTATATTTATTTGCGTATCGAATATCCACACGCGCTTGAAATTTTAAATGCGGCAATTGCTAACGCTTACGCAGCAAATTACTTAGGTGAAAATATCCAAGGCAGTAGCAAAACGTTCCACTTAGAAGTTCGTCAAGGTGCTGGCGCGTATGTTTGTGGCGAAGAAACAGCGTTAATGGAAAGTTTAGAAGGCAAACGCGGTTTAGTGCGTTTCAAACCACCATTGCCAGCCATTAGCGGATTATTTGGCAAACCAACGGTTGTCAATAACGTGATTTCACTCGCTTCTGTGCCAGTGATTTTAGACAAAGGTGGCGAATTCTATCGTGATTTCGGCATGGGACGTTCACGCGGCACATTGCCATTGCAACTTGCTGGAAATTTAAAACACGCAGGCTTGGTCGAATTAGCATTTGGCGCGACGTTGCGTGAAGTGCTTTACGATTTTGGCGGCGGCAGCGCAACGGGCAAACCCATTCGTGCGGTGCAAGTTGGCGGGCCTTTAGGTTCGTATTTGCCTGAATCACAATTTGATACGCCACTTGATTACGAAGCCTTTGCCGCAATCTGGGCAGTTTTAGGTCATGGCGGCATCGTGGCATTTGACGAAACCGTTGATTTAGCGCAAATGGCAAAATACAGCATGGAATTCTGCGTTGAAGAATCGTGCGGAAAATGTACGCCTTGCCGAATTGGTTCAACACGCGGTTATGAAGTGATGGATGAAATTGTTGCAAAACGCGATTTGGATAAAAACATCCCATTATTACGTTCATTGTGCGACACAATGTTAAACGGTTCGCTTTGTGCGATGGGCGGCATGACTCCCTATCCTGTTTTGAGTGCGCTCAATCATTTCCCTGAAGATTTTCAGGGACGGTAAGTAGTTTTTTCCAAGTCTGTGAAGTATTACTTAGAATGAATGAAGAGCTTATATCAGTAAAAGAATTTGCGGAAGCAAATGGTCTTTTGAGACAAACAGTCTTCAAAGTTCTTAAACGACATGGTATCGAGCAATCGAAATTACGGGGTGGTGGAGAAAATCGTGGACAAACAATTTCATATATAACAAAGCAAGATTCTATTTTTGTTTTGGAGTTACTTGCTTCTAGCAAAAAAGATTGTGGTGAATTTGAATTATTAGATACCTCCTTGTATGACGTAGGTGTTTTTTACTTATTACTTTTAGAACCAGAACATGATCCAAATCGTTTCAAAGTTGGATTTACTAAAAGTATGAATGATCGTCTACGTCAGCATCGGTGTTCAGCACCATACACAACGATCGTTAAAACATGGTTGTGTCGTAGACTCTGGGAAAAAACAGCAATCGAATGTATAACTCAAGGATGTGAGCAATTGCATACGGAAGTTTTTCGGACACCATCTATCGAAATTGTTGTTGAACTATGTGATGAATTTTTTGCTTTGATGCCACAGTTGTTAGTGAACGACCAGATGAATAACGATAAAGAGGAAAATTTATAATGAGCATTGATAAAGACAAAGATTACGGCACGCCAGCGAGCAGTGCTACCGAAATGGTCAATTTGGAAATTGACGGATTTAAAGTGACCGTTCCTGCGGGAACATCTGTGATGCGTGCGGCGGCAAGCATCGGCATTGATATTCCAAAACTTTGCGCGACCGACAGCATTGAACCATTCGGCTCATGCCGTTTGTGCGTGGTGCAAATTGAAGGCGGACGCGGTTTGCCTGCTTCATGTACAACACCTGTTTTTGAAGGCATGAAAGCGGTTACGCAAAACCAAAAACTCGCTGACGTGCGTCGTGGTGTGATGGAGCTTTATATTTCTGACCATCCGCTTGATTGCTTAACTTGCGCGGCAAACGGAAATTGTGAATTGCAAGACATGGCAGGCGCAGTCGGGTTGCGTGAAGTGCGTTATAAACCAGTTACGACGCATTTGAATTCTGAAAAAGATACTTCAAATCCGTATTTCACGTTTGACCCAAGCAAATGTATCGTTTGCCAACGTTGCGTGCGTGCTTGTGAAGAAACCCAAGGTACGTTTGCATTAACGATTGACGGTCGTGGCTTTGATTCAAAAGTATCACCAGGGCAAAACCAAGATTTTTTAAGCTCTGAATGTATATCGTGTGGCGCATGTGTTCAAGCGTGTCCGACTGCAACCTTGATTGAAAATAACGTCATTGAAAACGGTCAGCCTGAACACGCGATTATTACGACTTGTGCGTATTGCGGCGT
>JAQTOT010000062.1 GCA_028713145.1 Methylococcales bacterium | reverse complement strand
GCAAAGAGCATTTAAAACGTCCACTGACAACCTTAAAACAAAGTTCAACAGGCATGGCATCGCTGGTCGTGTTGTTATTTTTTATGTCGATTGGCATTTTAGATTCGATTCATTTCAAGCCACAAACTCAAGACAATGAAATCATCAGCGTACTCGATTATTTTGCAGCACCATTGCGTGAACACGGTGAGAAAACCTATTCCGAGCCATTTGCGCTGACGCTTTATAACAAAGAAATGATTGCTGGAAATGATGGTTCAATGCGTTGGGATTATCCGCGTCTGAAATTTGGCGGGTCGCATTTGGAAAATGAAAATCAAAAATCGACAGATATTTTTCAAAAAGCGGCAAATGGATTTTTTATTGGCTTAGGAATTTTTGTCTTATTTACGTTGTGTTTTAAATTCAAACCACAATTTCAACTCGTACCAATCACAATTTTTACCTTAATGACGCTCAGTGCGACGCTGATTTATTTATCGAATTTTTATCACGTTTTCGGCACAGATAAAGTGGGCGAAGATGTGTTTTACCAAACGATTAAAAGTATTCGTACAGGGCTTGTTTTAGGAACGCTGACAACGTTAATTCTCTTGCCGTTGTCGCTGGTGTTGGGAATTTTGGCGGGATTTTTTCGCGGTTGGCTTGATGACGTAATTCAATTTTTGTACACCACCTTAAATTCGATTCCAAGTGTGTTGCTCATTGGCGCGTCGGTGTTGATGGTACAAGTTTATATGGCGAATCACGAAAGCGATTTCACCAGTTTGATTGTTCGCGCCGACATGCGGTTGCTATTTTTATGTTTGATTTTAGGGATGACCAGTTGGACGGGTTTATGCCGATTGCTACGCGCTGAAACCTTGAAATTGCGCGAGATGGAATATGTGCAAGCGGCGTATTCGCTCGGTGTAAAACATCATACCATTTTGATTCGCCACATTTTGCCTAACGTGATGCACATTGTGTTGATTTCGGTGGTGCTTGATTTTAGCTCGCTCGTTTTGGCTGAAGCGGCATTGGCTTATATCAACATTGGCGTAGATCCAGCTACTTACAGTTGGGGAAATATGATTAACGGCGCACGGCTTGAAATGGCGCGTGAACCGATTGTGTGGTGGTCGCTTTCAGCCGCGTTTGTGTTTATGTTTGCGCTGGTTTTGGCGGCGAATTTGTTTGCGGAAACGGTGCAAACGGCGTTTGATCCAAGGCGCAGTCAATAACCAGTTTCGCCACGTTCACGCCGATTTTTTCTTCAATTTGTACAAATGAAGTCGTCAAACGTGGGTTGATTTCTAAAACAAAACAGCCAGTTTCATTTTCAATTAAATCAATTCCAACGTAACCCAATAAATCAGGGAATGCGGCGGCGCAAGCGTCAGCGAGTTTTTGATAACTCCCGTCGTCTTGTTTGAAATTCACAACGATATTTTTCAACTCAAATTGCCGCTTTTTCATTTCAAAAACTTGCAAATTCACGCACAACAAACGCGCTTGCCCATTTTTAAAAATGCACGACAAACTGATTTTTTCGCCATGAAGGTGTGGTTGAATTAAAAAAGTTTTTTCAAACGAGGGCAGAGCAGACCAATCGTTTTCTGCTTGTAATAAAAATGTATTTTCTGCACCTGCTCCGTCAATGGGTTTGATAATCCATTCTCGCGTTTTGTCGTAACGTTTTGCAGGATTAAAAATTTCCGTCGGTACTGTTTGAATTCGCGCGGCAGTTAACATCTCAAACGTTGTCAATTTATTGGCAGTTTGCGCGACAACTTTCGATGGTGAGGTCAGCAAAATTTTGTTTTCGTTTTCAACTAATTCACAAAAATCCTGCAAAATCCCGTCAAATTCAGGCGCAATAATCCACGCCGCATCAACCGTTTTGAGTTGATTTTGAAAATGCTCTTTTGTTGCAATAATCACTTCTATGTCTGCTAATTTCTCAAAATTAGCCTGCAACGCATCGAACATCATTTTTCCTTCGCGTTGCAAACTTTCCGACATTTCGCCGCTTGCTGTGATGTATTCAAAAATTAAAATCTTCATTTTTTAACTAACTCGTGCCAAAGAGTAGAGAAGGTTTTGCATCGTTCTTCAAAATCTTCATTTAAAACTTTCTCAATCGTTTTTTCATCAAAAAAACGTTGCAATTCAACTTCATAATCCATTCCAAAATCGTAAAGTAATTTACTTTTTGCCGCTTTCAAGCGGTCTTTTTCAGCTTTTAAATAAGCAAAAAACGCTTCGGTGAAAAACGCTTCGGGATGCTGCAAACCCTGTTGATAAATCGTCAGCAATTCCATTAGCAACTCGTTTTCTGCCATATCTGGCGTAAAAACCAACTCGTCTAATTTTGCATCTTTGTCGTTTCGACTAAATAAAAACGTATTTTGTGCTGAAACCTGATTAACGACCAAATGATGCAACAATGCACTAATAAAATCCTTTCCTTTCAATGAGGTATAGCGATAAAGCAAACTGCCATTTTCATAACAATTCGCCAATTTTCCCGTTAATCGAAAACCATTAACATGAAAATCAATCACCTCGTCTTCAATGCGTGCGCCTAATTTTTTGGCTTTAATTTTTTCCGCAAATTCGCCAATTTCAACGTTTTGTTTTTCAAATTCTAAATCGCCCAAAATGCCTGAAAGCCACAAACCTTGTGCTTTTAAACGTTCAACGGTGACAGTTTCATCATGCAAATGCGATTCTAACCACGCACTATAAACGTTGTATTTGTCGAGTCGTTCAAGTTCAAATGGTTCACGTTCATTAATAATGCTTTCTAACGTTTTGAATTTGACGGCTAATTGACGACGCAAAAAATGCTTTTGCGGATTTTTGAAAAACGAAAACACGTCGTTTAATTCGATAACCATTTCCGTCGCAGGCTGTAATTTTCCTTGCCACCATTTTTCGTACGCCGATTTGGGCGAATTTAACGTGTTGGCAGTTTCAAAATCTCGTTGTGAATAATTGCGAAGTTTTGAATCTGAACCATCAAAATAACGCCGACTAAAACCGTGTAGCGGATGAAAAATAGTCAAATTTTCAACGCTGTATGATTCGCGCAATACATCAATCAATTCACTCACAATCACCGACGGTGGGATTTTTTCGTTGTGATTTTGCGATTGCCCGACGTAAGTCAAAATCAATTTTTCGCGCGTCGAAAGCAAAATTTCTAAAAATTGATAACGGTCGTCATTTCGCCGCGAACGGTCGCCTTTTCGGAAATGTTGCGCGATTAAATCGAATGTCGGTTGACGGTCAATTTTCGGAAATTCGCCATCATTCATGCCAAGTAAGGCAATGATTTTGAACGGAATTGAACGCATTGGAAGCATCGAACAAAACGTCAATTGTCCTCGCAAAAAACCGTTTGAGGATTTTCGTTCTTCGACGCGACTTTCGAGCCAGCTAATAATCACCTGCAACGCAACCGTTGCATCTGCTAAATGATTTAATTGGTCGGGCAATTCATCGAGTAATTCATTAAGTTGTTGGCGTTCAATCGCATCGGCATTGGCAAGCAACGTTTCGACATAATCAAACAAACAAAGCCGCCACGAATTGAGCGATTGAGCATTTTTAAAATTGTCGCTCGCTTCGAAAAGTAATTTTAGAAAATCATGTAAACCGCCCAACGCCAACGCAGTCGAGCCTTCAAGATGTGGATACGGCAAAATATCTTGCACAAAATCATCATCATTTCCGATGGCATAACCCATAAAAAGCCGATTGAGCATCGCTTGTCAAGTGTTTGCGTCTAAATTCGGCAAATCAAGTTCGGCTTTGTGTTCACCTGATTTTCCCCAACGCACTTGCGTTTCTAAAACCCAATGACGAATTAACTCCAAATCGGTTTCAGACAAATCAAAATGCGTGTACACAATTGGTTCGGCAAGCAAATCCAATACGCTTTGCCAACCAAAACGGCTTTGTGACAAATGCAAAAAACGAATAAAAATATCCAGTGCGTGATTGCTCAATCGCAAACTACGGTCTGCAATCGTGTGGTGAATATCGTGAAAAACTGCCGAAATAAACGGCTCGTAATTCCCAATATCAGGAGCCATCACGACGATGTCGCGCAATTCGAGATTTTTATCGTGTTCGAGCGCGTGAATGAGCTGATTTTTTAACACTTCAACTTCGCGCATTCGGGAATGACAGGCGTGAATTTGAATGGAATTATCTTGCTCCCCCCTTGGAAAGGGGGGCTGGGGGGGATTTGCTTTATTCTCCAGCAAATCATTTTGCAACTGATTCAAAACCGTCACACCGTCTGCACGTTCAAACGTATCCAAATCTAAATCAATTGCTAAATTTTGCTCTAATAATAAGGCTTGAAACTCCCGCCCTTGTTGTCCTAACGACGAAAGCAAAGGATGCGAATCATATTGTTCTTCTGGTTCTTGTTTTAAACGAGCGCGTTTGCTTGGAATATCTGCCCAATAATCTTTCGATGGATTGAGCAAAAACAAATGCAACTGACAATGTTTTGACAGTCCATGCAAAAACGCTAAGAACAACGGTGGCGTCGTATTAATGCCAAATACAATCACGCGTTTAGGCAATTTATTAGCGTAAACGTTTTCTTCTGCGTCAAGTAATTGGTTAATCACTTTTTGCCACAATGCGCCCCGATGCTGCGTGCCAATTTGCGCGGTAATTTCACGCCACAAGGCTTTTTGCCAACGCTCTGCCGCTGTGTCATAAAGCAATTTATTTTCCTGCCACGTTGCGAGCAAATCGGGACGCATCATTTGATATTGGTCAAACAGTTGCGCCAATTCTTGCGCGAGTTGATAACGTTTTAAATCGGGATTTTCACCTTCCAAATAATGTTGCAGCGGTAAAACATCCTCGCCTTGCAGTTCACGCAGCACGTTTTCAATACGCCACGTCATTTTGTGACGGTCAAATAGCGCGTCGCTCAGTTTCTTATCGAGTTTTTGCGCCACGCTACTAAAAAATTTCGCTGGAAATAAAAATTCGTAATTTGCCCACACCTTGAATTGTTGCGACAGCTGTTGCGACAACCAACGTTCCATCCCTTGACTTTGAATTAAGAAAATTTCTTTATCAAATGGTGATGAAAGCGACAACGTTTCAATTACCACGCCTAGTTGCGCGACTAAATTTTCGGTTTTATTGGAACTGTGTAAAACAAACATAAATTTTGTGTAGAAAAGTAAAAGTTGGCATCCATCGTGCTTGTAGTCATGCAACTGATTTTACGCAGTTTTGCAGTGTTTCCTTTTTCTGACCCCTCTGGGAAATCATTGCATGTTACGCACTGCGTATTATCAGAATTATTTTGATTATCTTATCACTTACTTTTTGATTAAAACTTTTGGAGGCTTTATGGCTCTCGTAATCAATACCAATTTAGGTTCAATTAACGGACAACGAAATTTAAGCAATACCGCATCCTCTCAAGCAACTGCAATGCAACGATTATCTTCTGGTGTTCGCGTAAATAATGCAAAAGATGACGCAGCAGGTTTAGCGATTGCGGATCGCATGAATTCACAAATTCGCGGCATGACCGTTGCCGTTCGTAATGCAAATGACGGTATTTCATTAACACAAACTGCTGAAGGTGCATTAGGTTCATTAACAGATACGTTACAACGTATGCGCGATTTATCCGTACAATCGGCAAGTAACGCAGGGGTTTCTGCGACCGACCGTCAAAAAATGCAAACAGAATTCAAAGCCTTAAACGACGAGTTAATGCGTGTGGTTGCTAACAGTGAATTTAACGGTAAAAAAATTCTTAATGGCGATTTAGCGGATGGTTTGAGTATTCAAGTTGGCGCAACAACCGATACGAACAGTCGTATTCAAGTTGCGGTTTCAAATATGGCAACAACTTTGTTGCCTGTAACAAAAACAACCCTTTTCCCAAACGGCGAGCCTGTTGACTCAACATTAGCATCAACTGTGGCAAGTGCAGGCAGAGCCGCTGCGGTCGACCCTCAACTCATCGCGGCTAACGATGCTGCAAAATTAGCCGATGCCGCAGTTGTCGCTGCAAAATTGGCGGCAGCCTCACCAAACGATGTGGCGTTAGCAAAAGCGGCTTCACTTGCAAACGTTGCAGCAGCAAATGCTATTTCTACTTCATCGACAAATATCTTGGGAACAACGACTAATAATCGCGCAAACGTCTTAGTTTCTGACGCATTTTGGAATACCGTAACGGCGGCAAACGGTGGAAATGTTGCGGCGGCAAATGCGGTAGCTCTAACAGACACAACTATTCAAGGCTTAACAGCAACAGATTCCGCTCAGGCTTCATCATTATTAACAACTGCGTCACAGTTAGCCGCTGCGGCTCACGCCGACGTAGAGTTTGCGGGACAAAACACCTTTGCAACAACGATGAACGTACTCACGGGTGATAATTTGGACGTTATTGACTCAACAGGTACAGTGGCAAGTGAATTAAACACAGCTGTTTCTCGTTATGAAGTAGGCTCATTTGGTGCAGATAGAAACGCTCAAAAATCATTGATGGCATTGGAAGTTGCAAAAAACATTGCTGCAGCATCGTATGTGGATGACCCATTAAAAACACAAACCGCAAATGATACGGATAAACTTTCTTTTGTGAACAATAACAAATTGGTGGTTGATAACTCACTTGCAGTCGACAAGATTGGGACTGATTATGCGTTATCATCTATCAATGCCATTGATGCCGCAATTGCTTCGATTGATACCGAACGCTCAAATTTAGGTTCGACGCAAAATCGGTTCACAACGACGATTTCGAATTTGCAAAACGGCATTGAAAACCAATCTGCCGCTAAATCACGCATTATGGATGCTGACTTTGCTCAAGAAACGGCATCGCTGGCTCGTTCGCAAATTTTGCAGCAAGCAGGTACAGCAATGCTCGCGCAAGCAAATCAATCAGGTCAAACGATTATGACGCTGCTTCGATAAGTTTGAATAACGAAACTCAAAACGCATTGCTCGTGAAAGATGGGCAATGCGTTTTTTATCTTTAAACACGGCAAAAAATCATGACAAAACCAAAACTCGCATGGGCAATTACAGGCTCTGGGCATTACATTGAAGAGTGCGTTGAATTTTTACTGACGCTTGAAAATGTTGATTTGTACGTCAGTGCAGCAGGCGAAGAAGTTTTAAAAATGTACGGCATTACGCTCGATGACTTGCGAAAAAAAATGCCTGTTTATCGTGATAAAACGGCTTCGTGTCCGCCTGTTGGTTTGTTTTATAAAGGGTATTACCACACGTTTGTGCTTGCGCCTGCAACGTCAAACACGGTTGCAAAATGCGTCTTGGGAATTGCAGATTCACTGGTGACAAATTTGTATTCGCAAGCGGGAAAATGCCGTGTTCCAAGTATCGTTTATCCTTGCGACATTGCACCCGAAATGGAAACGACTGCACCGAGTGGAAAAGTGATGGTTTATCCGCGCAAAATTGACCTTGAAGGCACGGCAAAATTACGCGAATTTGAATTTACCACCGTGGTTGAAAGCGCAGAGAAATTGATTGCAACCGTTCAACAACGTTTAAAAAGTTTGTCTTAAATGGCGAGTACAATTTTGCCCATCGTATGCCCAGCTTCAATTAAGTCATGTGCTTTTTTAGCATCACTCAAAGGCAAAACGTCGCTAACGTGAATTTTTAATTTTCCAGCGTTGATAAATTCAGCACATTTTTTGAGTAGCGCAATGTGTTTATCACGTTCAACATCCAAATCGCGCAGCATCGGTGTGAGCATCAATTCAAAACCGATTAACAAATTTCGCATTCGCGCTTCGCTTAAATCTAAATTCGACGCATCTAAAAGCGTCACGATTCGCCCAAAATGCGCTGTGCAAGGAATACTCAGTTTGAAAACGTCTGCGCCAACGGTGTCAAAAACCAAATCTGCACCCCGTCCATTTGTTAAACGATTCACTTCTATTGCCACATCGGTTTGATGGTAAAAAATGACCTCATCTGCGCCGAGCGATTTTACAAATTCAGCTTTTTCGTCTGAACTGACGGTTGTAATCACTTTTGCGCCAGCAATTTTGGCGAGTTGAATCGCAACGTGACCCACGCCGCCTGCGCCCGCGTGAATTAAAACGGTTTGCTCAGCTTGCAAATTTCCCCGTTCAAATAATGCGCCCCATGCGGTAATTAAAACCAGTGGTGCGGCGGCAGCGATTTGAAAATCTACGTTAGGCATCAAACTCGCATGGCGTGATTCAATCACAGTGATTTCTGCGTAATTACCTTGTTCACGTCCCAAACCGCCGTTACAAAACCAAACTTTATCACCGATTTTAAAATCGCTAACATTTGCGCCAATTTCAATCACTTCACCCGCCCCGTCGCAACCTAAAACAGCGGGTAATGGTGCATTCGGATAAAACAAGCCACCTTTTCTGATTTTGGTATCCACAGGATTTACACCCGCTGCGTGCAAACGTACTTTGATTTGCGTTGCGGTTGTTAAATGGGGTTCTGAAATATCTTGTTCTTGCAACACGTCACTGCCGCCAACCGCAGTCATTAAAATAGCTTTCATAAAAAAACGTCCTTTACATAAATATCAAAATAATTGCCGCAAATGTTTGCGGGCTTCTTTGTAATTAAGACTGTCAATGAGCTTACGAAATTCAATAAACCAATCAGCACGTTCAGGTGGTAAATGTTTTTTTAGCCTCTCCATCTGCGATTCATTGATAAAACGATTTGAATTCAAACATGGCTCAAATTCCGCGACGATGTCTTTTAATGCTTGCAAATTATCTTCATCGCCAAACAATGACGTATCGTGTTGTGGCAATGTCGCAATCGCAGACAGCGTTTTTTCTAATTCATTTTTGAACGTCGCAAAGGTTTGCAAATCCAGTTTATTTTCAAAAAGCTGTGCGGCGCGATAAAGTTCAATTGCACCAATACTTCCTGCTGAACCTTTGATATTGTGAATTAAATCTTTTGCCTCGTCTGTCTGTGTATAGGTCAATAGCAATTCAATTTTTTCAGCGGCATTTTTGAATTTTTTTCCAAAACTCAGTATTAAACGTGTCGCTAATTCGCTATTTTGATGCAGTGATGCTAAAAAATCACTTACCTCAAATCCTTGCAGTGATTCAACATGCGGTGCTTTCTCAACAAGCGTTTGAGTGTTACCAAGGAAAAAGGCGAGTGTTGCCATTAAATTTTTTGCATTGATAGGCTTTGCAATAAACGCATTCGTTCCCGCTTTCGCACATTTTTCTTGCTCTTCGAGTGTCACACCCGCTGAAAGCGCAATCACAGGCAACTGTTCGTAACCTGTTTGCGCTCGAATTTGCCGCGTTGCTTCAAAGCCATCCATCACAGGCATACTCATATCCATTAACACCGCATCAAAATGAAATTGGGGTAATAGTTTTAAGACTTCCGCACCATTGCTTGCCATTTCAACAAAAATGCCTGCGTGTGTGAGTAATTCGTAAATAATTTGCTGGTTAATTTCATTGTCTTCTGCAACCAAAATGCGAATGCCTTTTAGCGACGTCCCAATCATTTCGGGTACTTGTGATTTTTGTTCCGTCAAAGACGAAATATCTTGCGCGAGTTCAAAACTAAACGTACTGCCTTTTCCAACTTCACTCGCAACGGAAAAGATACCGCCCATCATTTGCAATAAATGGTGACTAATCGTAAGACCTAAACCCGTTCCACCAAAACGGCGCGTAATCGAACCATCGACTTGGCTAAACGGTTGAAATAGTTTTTCTTTATCTTCTTCAGCCAAACCAATTCCTGTATCTGTCACTGAGAATAATAACCGTGCTTTGGAAAAATAAATTTCTTGCAACGTCACCGTCAATGACACTGAGCCGCTTGCAGTGAATTTAATTGCATTGCCAATTAAGTTTACCAAAATCTGTTGCAGGCGAGCTTTATCGCCGATTAAATCGCGCGGCACATCGGGAAAAATGTTGATCGAAAAAAACAGTTCTTTCTGTTTTGCAGCATCGAAAAATAAATCATTAAGATGATGCTCAATGCTCTCAAGCGAATAGGGCTGATAATCGAGCGTTAAATGCCCTGATTCGAGTTTAGAAAAATCCAAAATGTCGTTCAGTATGTTCATCAAATTCGTCGAAGTACGACTCATTTTTTCTAAATAATCCCGAATTTCCCAAGACAAGCCTTTTTTCTGCAATGCTAAATAAGAAAGCCCACTAATGGCATTCATCGGCGTGCGAATTTCGTGACTCATATTGGCTAAAAATCGACTTTTTGTTTCCGTAGCTTCAAGAGCTTGCTGGTGCATTTTTTGAAGTTCTTCAGTGCGGATTGTCACTTGCTGTTCAAGATTTTCTTGAATTTTTGTCAATTGTCGAACGCGCCAAAAATAACCCAATGCCAATAAAAGCACGACTGTATTTAACGCCGCTGCACGAAACCACAGCGTTTGCCAATACGCTGGCGTTATCGTAATTGGCAAACTCACGCCCGTTTCATTCCAAACGCCTTTGCTACTCGCCGCTTTAACGCGAAAAACATATTTTCCTGCTGGCAAATTGGTGTAAGTGGCAGTGCGATGCGAGGCTTTTGTTTCAACCCAATCCTTATCAAAACCTTCCAAGCGATACGCATAACGCACCAGATTTGGCGAATCAAATTGCAACGCTGAAAATTCAATCCCAAAAACCGATTCTTTCCATGACAACGTCAACGCTTTTGGCGCGAAAAGTGAACCTTCAATTTTTACATTTTCGCCATAATTATTATCGGTTTGCAGGGATTTGTTAAAAACTGTGATGTCAGTAATCGCAACAGGTGGCGGGGCTAAACTCACTTTTACAATCCGTGAATCTACAATCGTCACGCCGCGTGAACTACCGAAAAAAACTCTACCTTGTTTATCCGAATAGGAATTTGAAAGCCCGCTCGTTAAGCCGCCTGTAATGCCGTCAGATTGCGAATAATGGACAAATTTTTCTGTTTGCGGGTCGAATTCTGAAATACCGATATTGGTGGAAAGCCAAATTTTCCCCGTTATATCGCTGTTAATTAACTCAACTGAATCAAAAGTGTTTGTGTCTTTGCCGTAAGAGTGAAATTGCAACTTGCCGTATTCTAACGTGGTAATTTTGTCAAAACCGCTATTTGTCGCTGTCCAAATCGTGCCATTTTTATCTTCGTGCAAACGGGCAATTTTATCGTCGCCGACACTGACATTATTTCTTGGATCGTATAAATAATGCTCAAAAATCTCTGTTGCAACGTTTAGTTTTTCTAAACCACCGTCTTCGATATTTGCCAGCCAAACACGCCCTTTTTTGCTGTCTTCTAAAATGTCGGAAGTTCTAAAATTGTGATGCCCTTGCGGATTTTTTGGCTCGTAATAATAGTTTTTACGTTCGCCTGTTACTGTGTTGTAGTGAACAATCGTGCCGTTGCCCGTAACAACCCAAAGCATTTCATTTTTGCTGCCCGAAATTTTGTTGATGTAATCGCCTGAACCTGCACCGAACGAAATGTGTTTAAACGTATTTTTAGCAACATCAAATCGATAAAGCCCTGTTTTTGTGCCAATCCACAACGCGCCATTTTGTGCGCGATACAGGCTATAAACGACATCATTTCCCAAGGAGTTTTTGAGATTTATGTCAGGATGCAGAGTTTTAATCGTTTTTCGTGTCGTTAAATCAACTAAGTGAACGCCGCCCGCATAACCCGCAACCCAAATATGCGAATCGTCTTCACCGACAACGCTCGTGATATTTTTACTGCTATTTGCACCATTATCAAAATCTTGTAAAACACTAAAGCCTTTGCTCGATAAGTTCAGGCGCGTTACACCTTCGGAAATGGAACTAATCCACAAAATACCTTGTTTATCTTGCATGAACGTCCAAATATCTTGTGCGCTCGAACCATCAGCATTTACAGGGCGATGTTTGTAGGCGATAAATTCGTTTTTTTCCTCATTCCAACGCGCAAGCCCTTCGGAAATACTGCCCAACCAAATTGCGTTATCTTGATCTTCAAGAATGGAAAAAATGCGGCGCGGATTAAATTCAGGCGATTTAGGTAAAATTTTTCGTTGTGACCAATCGGTGTTTGTTTGCCACACAACGATATTGCCTTCTGTGCCAATCCATAATTGTCCTTTTTTATCAACGAGTAAGGCGGTTGGCGAATTAAGTTGCAAATCGTTTTTTTCGTGGCTGTCGATGCGGTAATGTTTAAATTTATGTTCACCAAACGGTAAATAATCGAGTCCATTTAGCCACATTCCTGCCCAAACGCCACCTTGTTCATCAACTGTAATGGCGTTGATGTTATTGAGTTTTATGCTGTTTTCATCTTTATCATCGTGCAGATATTGAGTAAATTCGCCCGTTCTTGGCAGAAAATGTTGTAGTCCGCCGCGCGTTGCAATCCACATTCCGTCATGTTTATCCGAGGCGATTGCACGAATAAAACGATATTGCTCAATGCCATTTTTGGGTTCGAACGTACTGAAATCGTTCGTTTCAGGATTAAAACGTGCTAATCCATCCGACGTGCCGACCCAAATTCGTCCATCTAAATCTTCAAACAACGACACGATATTATTACTAGGCAAACTTTTTGGATTATGGGGAGAATAACGAAAACCGATGGCGCGATGTCCATCAAAACGAAATAAACCGTCGCGTGTTCCCATCCAAATAAAACCTTGTTTATCTTGCACAAAGGCTTGCACGAGCCGACCGCCTAAAACAGAGTCATCAAGTTTTTCAAAGCGTGGTGTTTCTAGCGGTGCAGCAAGTGAAAATTGCGACGCAAGGCTTAGAAAAATAAACAAAAAAAGTTTGAAAAAACGCCACGTCATTTTGTTAAAAATCCGTAGACAACATAATGCTAACGCTCGTGGGTGCGCCAACATAATAAGCTGGAGACCTGCTGCCTGCGCCTTGAGCGCGATTGGTAAATAAACTACCGCTACCTGCGTTTAAATTTACATATTTTTCATCAAGCAAGTTATAAACGTTAAGTTTTACGCTTGGATTTTTAAACCATTCTGTTGAGGCAAAACGATAACCCGCATCAAAACTGACCAGCGTGTAACCGTCCATCGATTCGTCATTGACCAGTGTGGAATAGCGTTTGCCTGTGTATTTTGCGGATAAACTCGCTGACCAGCCACGGTGTTGATATTGCAACGCTGCTCCCGACATCAACATTGGTACGTCAGGCATCGCTTTTCCTGCGGTCGCTTCAAAGGTATTTGCGCCTGTTCGCAGATTTTGCTCCATTTCGCTATCTGTTACCGTGAACGAACCGTACACGCTCCAATCGGGCAAAAAACGCCATGCGGATTCAAGTTCGACACCTTTTGTCGTTACGTCACCGACGTTTAAATTAGTGCTAATGTTGCTGCTGGGGTCGTATGCCGCCGCAATACGATTGCGGTAATCAATATAAAAAAGCGTTCCCGAAAACGACACATTTTGTCCAACGTAGCGATAACCTAAATCCCAATTTGTAGAGGTTTCTTTTTTTACCGTAACAGGATTTAAGTGATAGCCCGTGAGTTGTCCATTTTGAAATGTGCCGCCATTGACTAAGTTGTAATATGAAAAATCACCAGGGGCTTTGAAGTTTTCAGCGCGATTTAAAAAGACTTGCTGCTTATCGGTGAATTGGTAACTGATGCCCACATTTGGCATCGGCTGTGAATAGGTTTGCTCAATGTTGTAATACGCGCCACTGCCAAAACCATCGTTGGGATAATTGATGAAATCACGCTTAATTTGGGTGTAACTAAATCCAAAAGATAACTTTAATTGTTCATTGATAAAGCAAAAGTCGTCTTGAGTGAACACGGATTGTGAGTAATTTTGTGTTAAATAATCACGAAATTGATAAGGCGTGCCATCTTGATGCAACAAATACAACGATGGATTTTCTAGCCACATATCGGGACTTTTTCCGTCAGCACCAAATGGA
>JAQTOT010000061.1 GCA_028713145.1 Methylococcales bacterium | reverse complement strand
TAAAAGGGGCAAAGAAACTCATTCTACTGTAATGAACAACTTGCAACGTATTTCCGACCACGCTTCAGATTATTATCGACACAATGTGTGTTTCATTGCTACGTTAGCTCCTCCTTATCAATTACTTTCACTTTACAATTTTCAACAAACCAATGAATTAGTGCGCCACCAGTCATGGTTTATCAATTATGTAAAACCATTAGACACAACTTTTTTAGATAGTATCGCCTCAAAACATGAAGATCATATGAGTTATGACGATCAGGCGCATATTGTTGCAAAAGACTACATAGAAGCGGCAATCGAAGGGAATGGGCAGTCGCATTTTGGTTATTGGCTATTCGGAGATTTACTTAAAGCAATTCACACACGAGTAATGAATTCAAACCATAAAGTATGGATCAATGGCAGTTGTGTACCAGGCATAGATAAATTATTTGTTGATACACAAGGTAACTTTTTTCCATGTGAACGCTCTGGTGCATTCATGAATCTGGGCGATTGCAACAACGGACTTAAATTAAGCAACGTAGCTGAAATTGTTTCAAGTTACACAGAGGATTGCCAAAATAATTGTGTGAAATGCCCAAATGTAAGATTTTGTGAGTCTTGTTATCTTGCTGCACGGCGAGAAAATCATCTTGATTTATCAATAAAGTACAATTATTGTGGAAAACGGGTTAATAAATTAACGCTTACCCTGCATATCTACGTCAGTATTTTAGAAAAAAATCCTAACGCTTTTGATTTTTTGAGAGATGTATCTTAAACCGAATCCCAAGCCTTCTCTAACCTTTGCGCCGACACAGGAATCGCTGTTTTCAACTGTTGTGCGAACAACGACACCGCAAATTCTTCCAACATCCAACGAAACGCTTCCGTTTCAGGCGTAACGATTTCCTTTTTCAACCGCTGCGAAACCGAATTCCAATAACGAATCTGAAAACGCGCAAGTTCATTGGCTTTTTGCGGCGTGTTATCGCGTTTGTCTAAACGGTATTGCATGGCTTTCAAATAACGCGGCAACTGTTTGAATTGAGCAAACGGAATCGTGCGAACAAAACCTGCGTAAATCAAATAATTCAGTTGTTCATCAAGACTTTTTGTTAGCGGGTCAGCCGCATTCAGGCGTTGCAAACTGGTTTTGAGTTCGCCGTAACTTTTCATAATTTCTAACGCCAACGTGCTAATTTCAGTCGCTCGCGTGACTAACAAACTTTTGTTTTCTTTCAAACTTTCTTCAAATGCGGCTTGCGTGCGTATCGTTTTTCCTTCCACAAAAACACTGTTCAGAATCAACGTTAGCAAATCATTTTTATACTCTGCCGTTTGTTCTGATTTCAAAATTGGATGCGCGGACAAACGGTTATAAGCGAGTTCTAACGCGGCATTTTTCGGGATATTTTTCAGCGCGTAAGTACATTCTTTGCGCTGTTGCAATTGAAACAACCGAATCAAACCCGCTTGATGTTGCAATTCGGCTTTGCGTTGCGTGTCAAAAATTTTCACACCAACCGTTTCGTCTTCATCAACCAGCGCGGGATAACCAATAAACGCCTGCCCTTTTTGCATAAAACTGTATTGCTCAGGCAAATCGTCAAATGCCCATTGAATATAGCCAGTGAAATTCAATTCATCGGCGGCGATTTGGTCAAAACTTTCGCCTGCTTTGGTGACGTGTTTTGCCTGTAATTTTTTCAAATCACGTCCGTAATCGAGCAATCGCCCTTCGTCATCAATCACCCGAAAATTCATTTTTAAATGGTCAATCAAACCGTCGAAACTCCACGCATTAAGCGGTATGGCTTCACCCGTCAATTTGCGTAATCGATTACCGAGCCATTCTTCCAACGCACCTTTAAAATCGGGTTCGATTTCTAAACACTTTTTCACTGTTTCAGGCACGGGGACAAAATGTTTGCGGATGTTTTTCGGCAAGGCTTTGACCAACGCGACGCATTTTTCTTCCAACATTCCAGGCACGAGCCAATCAAACGGCGTTTGCGTGATTTGATTGAGTTGATGCACGGGAATTATCGCGGTTACACCGTCTTCATCGTGTCCAGGTTCAAAACGATATTGCAACGCAATCGTGAGTTTGCCGACTTTTTTATGGTCAGGAAAATCCCACTCGTTGACATATTCTTCGCCTTTTTCGCGGGTTAAATCTTAGGTGGAACTAATACGACAAAAAACCACCTAATAAAATGTTCCATAGTGTTCCAAATTATTTGACAGGCGTTCTTTTATGGTTATAATTTGCCACACTCCATCACATCAAAAAAGGAAGTCAATATGGCTACATATACAGCTACTGCAAAACGCAATCAAGGTCGTCAATCTTTTGTTATCGAATTTCGTCATCCACTGTTGAATGACAATAATGGAAAAAAAGGACGTAAAGTTAGAAAAGGACTTGGAACAACAGAGGAGCAAGAAGCAAAAAACTTAGAAGACCAATTAAATCAACTGTTACAAAATGAATCTTGGCATTCAGTTAGCTTTGAAAACAAAGCGAGAAGTCAATTTGACGAAAGAATTGTCGAAATTTTTTATCGTGATATTTCTCCGACGGCTGGCATTCCGCAAGAGCTGAGAGACAAATACTTGCCTTTGCCCAAAGAAAATTATAAATCGGTGCTTTTAATGGGGGTGTCTGGTGCAGGTAAAACAACTTTACTCCGCAAACTCATGGGAACTGACCCTAAAAAAGAGAGTTTTCCTGCAACTTCTGTTAATCGAACAACAACGTGCGAAACAGAAGTCATTGCTGATAATAGTTCATCTTATCAAGCTGTTGTCACATTTTTGAGTGAACATGAAACACGTTTTGAAATTGAGCAAGCCTTGTTAAGTGCTGCAGAACGTGCGATAGAAAGCAATGATGACAAACGCATCGCTCAAGAATTACTTGAAAGTAAGGATATGAGATTTCGTTTGAAATATCTACTTGGTGATTGGATAAGTGAAGAAGATGAAGATGAAGATGAAAATTGGGATGATGACTCAGAAAATACTGAGGAAGGTGAAATAGATGATGTTGGTGAAGAAAGCAGAGAAGATTACTTTCAATTTTTACGAAATATTGTTGGAAAAATTAAAAACTTATCAGCGCAACAACGCAAACAAGTAGAAAAAAGTTCAGAAGTTTTTTTAAAAAACTGTTCTGGTAGTGACCGCGAAGCCTTATTAGAACTTATTTTGAGTGAGATTGAACAATCAAAAGAATTTGCTGACATGACTGACGATGTTTTGGAAGAGATCAAAGGTAAGTTTCAACTTATTGAAAATGGGAGTTTTGAAAAAACCACAACAGGTTGGATTCGTGCATGGCATTATTCAGTCGCCGAACGAAAGGATTTTGTTAAGGCAGTTAAACAGTTTTCAGGCATTCACTATCAATCTTGGGGTCAGTTAATCACACCATTGGTCAATGGCATTCGTGTTAAAGGTGCATTTTTTCCTGAATTTTCTCAAGATAAATTATCGTTCGTTTTCATTGATACAGAAGGTTTAGGACATAAAGCTGGGACGCAAGATTCAATCCCTGAACAGTTAACCAGACGTTTTATCGAAGTAGATTCTATTTTGTTGGTAGATGATGCAACTAAAGCCATGATGTACTCAGAAAAAGCTCTTGAAGCTATTGCCTCATGTGGACAAACTCAGAAATTATGTGTTGCCTTTACACATATGGATGATGTGAAAGGTGAAAATCTTAAAAAGGCTAGTGCCAAAAAAGAGCATATTTTTAACGGTCTCAGAAATGTGCTTGAGGTTAAAGTTTCTAAAAATATAGGGTATGAAGCGGCTCATGCTATGCGTGAACATTTGAATCGGAATACCTTTTACTTAGGCTTTTTAGCTGATGATGAAATGGCAAAACCACAAGACAAGGGTGATTTGCCTAAGCTGTATAAACGACTTGCAACAACGACTCCAGAAGGTAAAAAACTACGGAAGCCAGAACTTAACACCAAAGGACTTGAACTTGCTATACAAGCTGCTACACAAGAATTCCGTTATAAATGGCGATCATTATTAGGCATTTATGGTGTTCCACGCGCTGAGGGATTTCCGACATTACATTGGGCTACTATCAAAGCTCTCACGCGCCGCTATGCAGAAGGTTGGGGATTCAATGGTCTCAACTGGAGTCCTATTGATGATAGCTGTACCAGTTTGCGTAATGGACTTTCTCGCTTTTTGGAAGATGCTTTAATAATAGAAGACATTGAAGAAAAGAATCAGCTTGCCAATCAGATAAAAGCAAAACTTAACATGGAAATTTCAAAACTGATTAACAAACGGTTATTGGAAGATGCCAAGCCACAGTGGGGAGTAGCTTATCGTTATAACGGCATTGGTAGTACACATCCACGAAAAATAGAAATAGAAGGAATTTATGATAAACAAATCCCTATCTTTCAATCTCCTATGAGCAAGGAAGCAAAAGATTTGATTGAAGCTATTGAGGATGTTTTAAAAGAAATTACTGATAGTTTTGCAGAAGAAAATCTCTCAAATTGATTTAAAGAGCGATAAACTGCCCCGCCGCAAGAGACGAGGCAGTTTATACGCTAAAAACCACTTTCCCACGCCTTCTCCAACCTCTGCGCCGACACCGCAATCGCCGTTTTCAACTGCTGTGCAAACAATGAAACCGCAAATTCTTCGAGCATCCAACGAAACGCTTCCGTTTCAGGTGTGACGATTTCTTTTTTGCTTCGCTGTTCAACCGATTTCCAATAGCGAATCTGAAACCGCGCAAGTTCATTCACTTTCGCAGGCGTGTTATCACGTTTATCTAAACGATATTGCATCGCCTTCAAATATCGAGGCAAATGTTTCAATTGTGCAAACGGCAAACCACGCAAAAAACCTGCATAAATCAAATAATCGAGTTGTTCAGCCACACTTTTTGCCAGCGCATCATTTGGATTCCATTTTTGCAAAACCGCTTTTAACTCCGCGTGCAACTTCAAAATTTCAAACACTATCGTCGCCGCGTCATTCATCGTGCTGACGAGTTTTGATTTATTTTCTTGCAAACTTTGTTCAAACGCCGTTTGCGTGCGTATCGTTTTACCTTCCACAAAAACGCTGCTCAAAATCAGAGTCAGCAAATCATTTTTATACTCGGCAACGTTTTCCGATTTCAAAATTGGATGCGCGGGCAAACGGTTATAAGCGAGTTCCAACGCCGCATTTTTCGGCATATTTTTCAGTGCGTAAGTGCATTCTTTACGCTGTTGCAATTGAAACAACCGAATCAAACCCGCTTGATGTTGCAATTCTGCCTTGCGTTGCGTGTCAAAAATTTTCACGCCGACCGTTTCGCCTTCATCAACCAACGCAGGATAACCAATAAACGCCTGCCCTTTTTGCATAAAGCTGTATTGCTCAGGCAAATCATCAAACGCCCATTGAATATAGCCCGTGAAATTCAACTCATCGGCGGCGATTTGGTCAAAACTTTCGCCTGCTTTGGTGACGTGTTTTGCCTGCAATTTTTTCAAATCACGCCCATAATCGAGCAACCGCCCTTCGTCATCAATCACACGGAAATTCATTTTTAAATGGTGGGTCATGCCCTCGAAACTCCACGCATTAAGTGGAATGGCTTCGCCCGTGAGTTTGCGTAATCGATTGCCGAGCCATTCTTCCAACGCACCTTTAAAATCAGGTTCGATTTCTAAACAACGTTTCACCGTTTCAGGCACAGGGACGAAATGTTTGCGGATGTTTTTCGGCAAGGCTTTGACCAACGCAACGCATTTTTCTTCGAGCATTCCAGGCACGAGCCAATCAAACGGAGTTTGCGTGATTTGATTCAATTGATGCACAGGAATGATTGCCGTCACGCCGTCTTCGTCGTGTCCAGGTTCAAAACGGTATTGCAACGCAATCGTGAGTTTGCCGACTTTTTTATGGTCAGGAAAATCCCACTCGTTGACATATTCCTCGCCTTTTTCGCGGGTCAAATCTTCTTTGGTTAGAAATAAAATCGTTTTATTTTCACGCTCAATTTGTTTGCGCCAAGTGTCGAGCGTCACGCCGCTGACGATTTCAGGCGGTAATTTGTGGTCATAAAACGCATACAACCACTCTTCATCTTCGACCAAATCGACACGCCGACCTTTGTGTTGAATCATGCCGACTTCTTCGAGCAGTTTTTGATTCGCCACATAAAACGGTGCGTTGCTGTGATAATCGTGGTCAACCAGCGCACTGCGAATAAAAATCTCCCGCGCGGCTTTCGGGTCAACGTGGTCATACGGTAATTTTCGTCCTGCTTGCAAGGTCAGCCCATGCAACAACGTGCGCGAATAGACCATGCACCGCGCACTTTTTTTCTCCCAATGCGGGTCGTAATAATTGAGTTTGACCAAATGCGCGGCGCATTCTTCAATCCATTCAGGTTCAACTCGCGCTACCGTTCGCGCATACACTTTGCTGGTTTCGACTTGTTCAGCGGCGACAATCCATTTCGGACGCAATTTATGCAAACCCGAACCTGGGAAAATAAAAAACTTTAATCCACGTCCGCCGAGATATTCGTATTGTTCGTGACGGAAACCGATGTTTGAAAGTAATCCCGTTAGCAACGCGCGATGAATTTGATCATAACTCGCGTCGTTTTCGTTGAGATGAAATTTCAAATCACCTTTTAGCACCTGCAAAATTTGCGTGTGATTGTCGTGCCATTCGCGCATTCGCATATATGACAAATAATTATCGGTGCAGTATTTACGCAATTTATTGTTAGATAAATGTTTTTTCTGCTTTTCAAATTCATTCCATAAATTCAAAAGCGACAAGAAATCGGATTCAGGATGCTTAAATTGCGCGTGTTTTTGCTCGGCTTGCGCCATTTTTTCAGCAGGTTTTTCGCGCGGGTCTTGAATACTCAACGCCGCCACGATGATGCTGACTTCTTTTAAACACACCTGTTCTTGCGCGGCGATGAGCATTCGCGCTAATTTTGGGTCGGTGGGGAATTTGGCGAGTTGTTTGCCGACTTCGGTGAGTGTGCCTGCTTTGTCGAGCGCGTTCACTTCGAGCAACGACGTTTTGCCGTCCCGAATCATTTTGTCATCAGGCGGTTCGATAAACGGAAAATCCGCAATATCGCCCAAATTTAACGCCGTCATTTGCAAAATCACGGCAGATAAATTTGTCCGCATGATTTCTGGTTCGGTGAATTCGGGACGCGCTTCGTAATCTTCGCGTGAATAAAGCCGAATACAAATCCCTTCCGCAACCCGTCCGCAACGCCCCGCACGTTGATTTGCGCTGGATTGCGAAATGCGTTCGATTGGCAAACGTTGAATTTTACTTTTTGGACTGTAACGACTAATCCGCGCGTGACCTGTATCGATTACGCCGCGAATGTTCGGCACGGTTAGCGACGTTTCGGCAACGTTAGTCGATAACACAATCCGAATTTTGCCGCCTTTCGGCTTAAAAACGCGCTCTTGTTCGCTGACGCTGAGTTTTGAATACAACGGCAAAATCTCATATTGATTCGGATGATGTTTTTTGAGCGATTCGGTGGTTTCGCGGATTTCATGTTCACCACTTAAAAAAATCAAAATATCGCCGCGCAAATCACGATATAACTCATCGACCGCATCTAAAATCGCATTTTGCAAATCGTCAGTAGTTTCGTCTTCTTCCTCATCGTCTTTAGCTTCAATCGGACGATAACGCATTTCAACGGGATAGGTTCGCCCTGAAACTTCAATAATCGGTGCATTACCAAAATGTTCCGAAAAACGTTTCGTATCAATCGTCGCTGACGTGACAATTAGTTTTAAATCGGGGCGTTTTGGCAACAACCATTTCATGTAACCGAGCAAAAAATCGATGTTTAAACTGCGCTCGTGCGCTTCGTCGATGATGATGGTGTCGTATTGATTTAGATACGGGTCGTTTTGCGATTCGGCGAGCAAAATCCCATCAGTCATCAATTTAACGAGTGAATCCGCGTGCGTTTTGTCGTTGAAACGAATTTTATAACCAACAGATTTTCCAATCGGTTCGCCCAATTCTTCGGCAATTCGATCGGCAACGGTTCGTGCCGCAATTCGACGTGGTTGTGTGTGACCAATAAAACCTGCTGCACCACGTCCGATTTCTAAACAAATTTTCGGTAATTGGGTGGTTTTTCCTGAACCTGTTTCGCCACACATGATGACGACTTGGTTATTTTTGATTAACTCGGCGATGTCGTCTTTTTTGCCCGTGACGGGTAAATCAGGGAAATTTAAAACAGGAATACTGGCGCGGCGTTTTTCAAAATGGGCAACCGATTTTTCAATCCGAGTGCGTAGTTTTTCAAAATCCGTTTCAGTGGCTTTTTTATTACGACGTAAATTGTCGAGTTGACGTTTTAAAACGTGTCGGTCTTTGGCTAAACAGGATTGAAGTTGTTTTGAAAATTGAGCAATTAAATCGTGCATGAATTAAAACCGTAGTTGCAAATTGAGTTTGAAATAAAGTGTACCGTCTTTTTCGACAAACAATTTTCCAAAACGGTGGCGCGTTGTTGAAGGTGTATCGAGTTTGATGTTTTCGTACAAATACGTTTTCAATGATTCCAAATCAATAATATGAAAAGCGACACAATCGCCAGAGTTTTTCATCACAATGCTGCCATTTGCCTGATACGCGCCATTCCATTTTGTACCCGCAAAAAAGCCTAGTAACACATCAACCAATAATTTTTGTACTTTATTTTGCAAAACGATTTTGTCGCCATAATGAATTTGAGTATTTAAATGTGATTGCTCATGAATAAAATCAACGATGTTTGAAATTGTACTGATTCGATTTTTATAAAACGCCAACAAAATATGAGAAATAATTTCAGGCATTAGCGAATCGACCATTTTTAAATTATGCGTCATAGCTTCTTTTTCAGCGTTGACGTAATGAAAACGACCGCCGTGTTGCTCGATGGCGATGATTCTATCTCGCAATTTTGTCGATGAATCAATGGTGTTAATTTCATCAATTTTATCCGCGCCTAAACCGTCAATTCGGAAAATAAAATTCGTGTTCCCTGACGCATTAAGCAAAGTTGGTTTTGCACCTAAATATGATTTAATGCCAAAACCTTCATTGTTTCGCAGCGAAAAATCTTTGTGTGAAATATCTAAAAGAATGTCTGCCTTTTGGTTACTATGACCACCTTTTACAACGCTAAAACCTAACGTGTCTTGGATAATTTCAAATTCGGGTAGCTCAAATGTGCCGCTTTTGCTTTTTATCGTGCCTGTTAATTCGCTTAGTATTTGCAGGTTAAGCAAATTAGAGAAGTTGAGTTGTTTTTTTAAGCCTGTTTTTTTATCAACAATTTCAAGCGTAGATTTGTCCAAAATGAAAAATTCTAAATCCAAATTTTCAGTGGTAACTTTATGAATGTTTAAAAAATCTTGTTTCGGATTTAAATTTTCGTCAGCTAAAAACACTTGTTGTTCGGCAAGTAATTTCACAAATACTAGTAATTCGCTCCATTCCCCTTTGTTATGTGTCGTTTTGAAATTGCTCATTTTTTGCCCTGAGTTATTCATATATGTAATTAAATTTCGCCCGACTGCTTCAACAGCATCAACAGCAACGGAATTGCCTAATTGTTTCATTGCTTGTGTATCGCTAACAGGAAAATGAAAGTCATCAGGAAAACCTTGCATTTTTCTCGCTTCTTTGTAGCTTAATTTTTTGACTTTGCCATCGACTAAATACGCATCCCAATTTCTGCGGTCATCAATGTTTGAACCGCGTCCGCCGACACGAATCGTGAAACCAATATCACGACTGCACTCACCATTCCAAACATCACTCATCGTAAATTTTAGTGGCGTTTTTTCAGGAAAATTAAAACCACGCAAAAGTTCCGTATCGTTTTTAAATCCAACCATAAAAACGCGCGGACGTAATTGTGGCAAACCATAATCCGACGCATGAACAATTTTGAAATAAAACGAATAACCGAGTTCCGTTTCTAAAATGTTGCGAATAATGGCAAAGGTTTTACCGTTATCGTGACCAACCAAACCGCGTACATTTTCCAAAAAAAAAGCTTTCGGTTTTTTGGCTTCGATAATTTCGGCGATATTGAAAAATAAATTGCCGCGTTCGGATTTGTGATTGTCATCAAAGCCACGTTTATAACCTGCCTGACTAAAAGGCTGGCAAGGAAATCCTGCACAAAGCACATCGAAATCGGGAATGTTTTGCGGTGTGATGGCGCGAATATCGTCGTTAAAATAACCGCCCGAAAATAATTCGGGCGAAGTAGATTCGTAGTTGTATTGATAAGTTTTTCGTGCATCGGCATCAATTTCAGAGGCAAACACACATTTCCCACCTAAGCGGTGCATCGCTAAATGAAAACCGCCAATTCCTGCGAATAAATCAATAAATGTGAAAGGTTGATGCGGTGAATTTAAATCGTGGTTTGACATTGAAAACGCCGTATAAATTAGAACATTGTAGCGTAACTTACGCTAAAATTTTGGATGCGAGTAAACCAACAAACAAAAATGGAATAGTTGTGATATTTAAAAAAATATTTTTCCAATCATTTAGAGAAAATACATGAGCCGCTCCCATCAATTATTAGAGCTAATTGACTTTTCTCCGTTAAAAAACTTATTTGAACATTTTTCAACGTTAACAGGACTAGCTACCGCAATTGTTGACTTGGAAGGGAATATCCTTGTTGCTTCAAAATGGCAACGTTTATGTTCCGAATTTCATCGCGTCAATGAAAAAACATTAAAACGTTGCATTGAAAGTAATCAGGATATATATGAAAAACTAGAAATGGGGAGATTCTGCGTGGCTCAATGTAAGAATGGACTTGTTGATTGTGCCTCTCCGATTGTTATTGAAGATTGTCATATCGCTGATTTGTTCGTCGGGCAATTTCTTATGAAAAACTCACCCAAAATTGGATTTTTTAAAGAACAGCAACAATTATTTGGTTTTAATGAAAAGGATTATTTCGACGCTTTAGCGGAAATCCCTACGATTCATGAAGAAAAACTGCCCATGATAATAGCGGTATTAGTTGGTTGGGCAGAGCAAATAGCCCTTCATACGCTTGCCGAAAAACGTGCGTTAGTTGCATTGGAATCGGTTGAACAGCAAGTGAAAGAACGCACAGAACAATTGCGACAAAATAATGAAGAATTGCAACAATTTTTTAGTCAACCTTTTATTGGTATGCTTACGGTTCGTTGCGATAAAAGACCGATTAGTGTGAATCAACGTTTTTGTGAAATGGTTGGTTACAGTCGAGAAGAATTACTCAATCTAACTTGTGACGACATTACACATCCTGATGACATTAGTTTGAATGTATATCATGCACAAGCATTGCGAGGCGAGATTGATACTTACCGCATGGAAAAACGCTACATTCATAAAGACGGACATATTGTTTATGTGGATTTAGCCGCTAATTGTGTGCGTGATGCGGCTGGAAACTTGGAATATCTGGTTGGCATGATTCAAGATATTACTGAACGTAAAGCAACCGAAGAATATATTCATCGACTCGCGTTTTATGATCCGTTAACACAATTACCGAATCGTCGATTGTTGCACGAACGTTTAAAACACAGTATGGATGTGGCTAAACGTTCTGGAACGCAGATGGCGGTGATGATGCTTGATTTGGATAAATTCAAACCTGTTAATGACAGTTTGGGACATGCGGCTGGGGATGAATTATTGCGACAAGTCGCAACACGTCTTAAAGCCTGTTTATGTGAATCGGATACGGTGGCGCGATTAGGTGGTGATGAGTTTGTGGTGGTACTTGAAAATATCCATTCAACAAATGATGTTGTGCATTTGGCAGATAACATCATTAAAACGTTGAATGCGCCATTCAAATTAACGCTAAACGATGATGTTCACATTGGTGTGAGCATTGGAATTACCTTTTATCCGCAACAAGGTGATGATTGCGATATATTGATTGATAAAGCCGATGTTGCGCTTTATCAAGCCAAACATAATGGACGTGGGCGTTTTGCTTATTTTTCTGAAAATTCTACTGCCTCATAATTAACATTACTCATTTTGCTAAACATCAAAAACCATTGGCTGACCAATTCAACAACCATTCCGTCGCCAAATTTTAACGACCGACCAGATGAAAACGATATTTCGCTGGTTGTGATTCATTGTATTAGTTTGCCGCCAAACGAATTTGGTGGTGAATACATTGCTGATTTATTTTGCAATCATTTGAATCCTAACGCGCATCCTTATTTTCAAGATATTTACACGCTGCAAGTTTCCGCGCATTTGCTCATTCGTCGTGATGGGGAATGTGTGCAATTTGTGCCATTTAATAAACGCGCTTGGCACGCGGGAAAATCGATTTTTCAAGGACGAGAAAACTGCAACGATTTTTCGATTGGAATTGAACTAGAAGGCTCTGAAACGATTGCCTACACGCCAGCGCAATATGAAAAATTAAATGACGTGTTAGCTGAGTTGTTTGAACATTACCCGAATTTGGCAAACATCACGGGGCATTGCGACATTGCACCAGAACGTAAAACCGATCCTGGTGCATCATTTGATTGGTCAAAAATCTACCACGGCAAAGTTGCACCGTCGTAACGCAAAAATTCACCACTTTGCGCGAGGGTGAAATTAGCGATGGTGTCGCGCATTTTTTGCACGCTATCAGGAATTTCCATTGGCGCATTCGAGCCGCCCATATCGGTTTTAACCCAACCTGGATGCAGAATTAACACCGCGATTTCTTTTTGGCGATTGTCGATGGCGACGCTTTTCATTGCCGCATTTAACGCAGCTTTGCTCGAACGATACAAAATACTGCCACCGCTACCGTTATCTGCCGTGCTGCCCATCAAACTACTCATCGCAACCACTTTCTTTTGCGTACCGCGTTGCAGATGTGGCAAAAAGACTTCGGCTAATTTCACAGGTGCAAAAACGTTAATGGTCATATTTTTTTGCCATTGCGCGTAATCGAGTTTGCCAAAGCCGTGTCCTGCTTCGTCACCATAAACGCCTGCATTCGCAAGTAATACATCAATTGCGGTGCCATCAAGTTGTTTGGAAAGTGCATCAATTTGCGTCAAATCAGAAACATCGAGTGCTAAAACCGAAAGGTTTTCAAATTGATTAGCAAGTTGCGTCAAATCGGTTGCTGTTTTCGGTTCACGACAGCACGCTAAAACCTGCCAACCGTCCTGTGCGTATTGTTTTGCAAATTCCAAACCTAAACCACGATTTGCGCCTGTAATTAAAATTGTCGCCATGTTTTTCTCCGTTATTTTGAATGAGGTTGATGGTGATGTTTTACATCTAGAAATTTAATGCCAATTAACTCATTAAATTTATGTAATCCATACGGTTCAAGGCTATGTTTCGTCATGATTTTAAAAGAAATCGTGATTTTTTCTTGTCCTTCGGAAATGATTTTGCAGTTTTCATAAATCATGTCAGGCTGTAAAAAATACGAAAATTCTTCGTCATGATTGACCATTGAGCAACCTGCCATAGAAATATCGTGCAAACGAAACGCAACGTAATTTATTTCTGTTGAATTATGCCAATAGCGACTGTTATTGCGTTTGGCTTTGTCGATGGCAAGCGTGTAGTGATGTTTGTAGTCGGGCGTAGAGTCTTCGTTAGGTTCAGCGAGCATAATTTCACAAAAACTTGCGTTCTCAGATGGAACCGTTAAACGTTGAAATTTTCGTCGATCATGAGAAATCGCATCGTTTATTTTTTCACTCAATGGAGATTCTAATTTGAATTCTAAATCTTCCACTACATCAAAAAGATGAATAATTAAACGCTCTTTTTCTTTGTTATTTAGGGCGGATAATTCCTTTTCATTTAATCGCTTCACATTTTTCATAAAAACCTCAAGGTACAATTAACGATACAACGAGCATTTTACGGTGTGTTTGGATTTTTAGCCTATAATTTGTGCCTTATTTTTATTTACAGAATCTTTTATGAATTTCGAATTACTTTCTACCGATGGTCACGCGCGGCGTGGACGTTTAACGTTTAATCGCGGCGTAGTTGAAACGCCAATTTTTATGCCTG
>JAQTOT010000216.1 GCA_028713145.1 Methylococcales bacterium | reverse complement strand
GAATAATTATGATTCAATTACAAGCCGTGGAAAAACCTGCTCAATTAACGGATGAGCTTGTTGCAGAATTAACGCAAAAATATAAAGACGATGGAACAGACGTTTGGAAACAGAAATACATCGTCGATGCGTTATTAAAAATGTCTGCGGATAAATGTTGTTTTTGTGAAACGAAATTGCAGGAAGAAAGCAAATATATGGAAGTTGAGCATTTTCATCCGAAGAGTTTATATCCAGATGAAGTTATGTCTTGGGAAAACTTATTGCCAATTTGTAAACGCTGCAATGGAAAAAAATCAAACCATGACACTGTTAAGGAGCCAATCATTCATCCAGTCAGAGATAATCCCAAAAAACATTTAAGACTAAAAAATTATCGTTTTTATGGATTAACTGATAGAGGACAACGCATCGTCAGTTATCAAGTTCTCGCATTGAATGATAGTTTGCGCTTGGTCAAAAAACGATTTGAAATTGGTGAAAAAATCATTGAAGCCCTAATTGAATTGCTAGATATGACGAACGATTACTGCAATACCCCGACCAATTATAAAAGAAACAAAATCATTGGGAAATTAGAAAATATAATGACCGAAGGCACTAGAGAATATGAATATAGTGCGACTGCGGCAACCGTTTTATTAACGAATCCTGATTACGCCGAAATCAAACAAGTATTCATAGCCCATAATTTATGGAACGATGAATTTATCGAATTAGAAGAGCAAGTCAATTATTGCGCTTTAATCTGAAAAATGACCTTTAAGCCACCATCCAATTTATAACCCCGCGAAATTACTCGATGCAAAATTACTTAGCTATGCCCAATAACATGAATGTGGTGTCATTTTTTAGCGGGGCAGGTGGCTTGGATTTAGGCTTTAAACAAGCAGGCTTCAATGTTATTTGGGCAAACGAGTTTGATTCGAGTATTTGGCAAACTTACGAACACAATCATCCTGACACCATTTTAGACAGACGTTGCATTACGCAAATCAAGGCAAATGATGTTCCCGATTGTGTTGGCATTATCGGCGGGCCACCGTGTCAAAGTTGGAGTGAAGCGGGTGCAGGGCGTGGAATTGAAGATAAACGTGGGCAATTATTTTTCGATTACATTCGGCTTTTAAAAGCAAAACGTCCGCAATTCTTTTTAGCGGAAAATGTAGCGGGAATTTTGTTACCGAAACATCGAAAAGCGTTTGACAAAATACTGGCTGATTTTATTGCGCTTGATTACAACGTGTCGTATTTTTTGTTAAATACCAATGATTTTGGTGTGCCGCAAGATAGAAAACGGGTGATTATTGTCGGTTATGCAAACAGTTTGGGAAAAACATTCCAACCACCTAAAAACGTGATACCCCGACCTGTTTTGCAAGATGCCATTTTTGATTTACCCCTCTCAAAACCTGCGTTAGAGAAGAATTTAACCAATGGCAATAAAAATTTAAATTTTCCAAATCACGAATACATGACAGGCGGTTTTTCAAGCATGTTTATGTCGCGCAATCGGGTTCGTAGTTGGAATGAGCCATCATTTACCATTCAAGCAGGTGGCAGACACGCGCCAATTCATCCACAAGCTCCAAAAATGGAATTGGTTGGCAAAGATAAACGTGTTTTTGCATCAGGTCACGAGCATTTATATCGACGGTTGAGTGTGCGGGAATGTGCGAGAATTCAAACCTTTCCCGATGATTTTTCATTTAAATATCAATATCTTTCTGATGGCTACAAAATGATAGGAAATGCGGTTCCTGTTGAATTTGCGCGGCAATTAGCGAACGCCATTTATGCAAATTTAAAAATGCACAATTTTTAAAAATCAAAATAATCTGCTCGAAAATAAATAGGTGAAACCGTGAAAGCAATTTTTTTTTCTAGTTTATGTCTCATTAGTTGCGCGAGTGTTTCAACGCAGAATGCGCTGGATTACAAAACGGCTGCAAATTTAGCGGAAGTGCAAAGTTTTGACATTTATCAAGATGGCGAAACCTTACACGCGCTGGTTTCGGGTTTAAAAAACAAAGACGATAAAACGCAAACACTGCATTATTTGAATTCAAGTGACAATGGCAAACACTGGTCAAATTCGGTTGAAATTCCCAATAATTTTTCATCTTCACTGGCTGCACGCGGCAACGATGTTCAGCTTGCCGCAAATGGGGGAAATCTCGTTGCACTTTGGCAAACGCAAGGTGAATTGCCGAATTATGGCGCGTTGGTAAGCGTTTATTCACATGACGGTGGCAAAACGTGGCACGCGGGTAAAAATCCTGCTGTAGATAATTCAGGCGACCAATCACACGCGGATGTTATTGCCGATAAACAAGGACGTTTTCACGTCGTGTGGCTCGCTGACCCCGAAGAAAACGGCTATCAAAGTTTGCGTTATGCGCGTTCAAACGATAATGGCGAGAATTGGCAACCGCCGCAAAAACTCGATGATTCAAGTTGTTCGTGTTGCTCGAATACGCTTGCCATTTCACCAAACAATCAACTGCACGTTTTGTACCGTGACATGAATCCGCGCGATATGACATTGCTCAGTTCAAACGATTTCGGTGCAAATTGGCAACACAAAGAAACCGTCGGGGAATTTAACTGGCATTTTGATGGTTGTCCGCATGTGGGTGGCGCGATTGCGTTTGATGAAAATAATGATTTTTACGCAAGCGTTTGGACGGGTGAACCATCAAAATCGGGTTTGTACACCGTTAATTCGATTTCAAAAACACCTGTAAAAATTGGCAAAAATGCCACGCACAGCGATATGGCGATTTTAGAAAATCGCGTAATTTTGGTGTGGGACGAAATGAGCAAAGACGGCACGGGGATTTTTGTTGCCGAATCGTCTGATAAAGGGGCAAGTTGGTCAACGCCACGCCGAATATCGACAACGGGTACCAGTTCAACGCATCCGCGTATCGTTGCGGGCGACAATAACGCCGTGGTCTTGTGGACTCAAAAACAACCTAAACAAAGTACGCAATGGGCAATGACGTGGCTAGAATTTTAATTTTTTAAATCGAAAATCTAGCGGCGCATGGCGTAAAATAAGTTGCAACACTTCACCGCATTCTGTTTTTTTATGAATAATCCGCAACCTTACCGAAATTATTACCGTCAACGCACCGCAAATCAGTGGAGAAAAATTCCTGCTGAACACGGCGATCCCAGTGCAATTCGTCCGTTTTTGGCGGGAAATTGGAAAATGAATTTAATTCCGCGTGCAGGCGTTGCATTAGCCGCTCGAATTTTTGATTTATGCCGCGACGTGAAAGACGTAGATATGGGGTTTGCGCCACCCTTTACAGGACTTTCAACGCTGGCCGATTACATTGAACCCGATTTTTTACGCCGTGAATATGGCATTGGACGAAATGTTTTTTTGCTCGCGCAAGATACTTTTTTTGAATCAAAAGGCGCGTTCACAGGCGAAAT
>JAQTOT010000060.1:6515-14218 GCA_028713145.1 Methylococcales bacterium | reverse complement strand
TTCAGACGTGTGCTCTTCCGATCTAATTACGGCAAAAATGCACTTTCGATTTCTCAAATTTTAAAAAATCCCACGCTATTTTTAGCCTTCGGTTTTGGCTTTGGGTTAGTCAAAAAAGCTCCTGGTACGTTTGGCACAATCGCCGCGATTCCTGTTTATTTGTTATTCGCACAATCGCCGTTTTGGCTTTATAGCGCACTGACGCTTATCGCAACGCTTGTCGGTATTAAAATTTGTGACGATGCAGCAAAGTTGCTTGGTGAACATGATTTTAACGGCATCGTGTGGGACGAAATTGCAGGCTATTTGATTACGATGTGGTTTGTTCCGTTTAGCTGGCAAGCCGTTTTGATTGGCTTTGTACTGTTTCGTTTTTTCGATATTCTCAAACCGTTTCCGATTAAATGGATTGATAAACACGTTGAAGGTGGCTTTGGCATTATGCTTGACGATGTATTAGCGGGAATTTTTGCAGGCGGTATTTTGCTGTTATTGTTGCGCTTCAATCTGTTATCTTTGTGAACCAAAATTTCAAATTTTAATTATTTCGAGTTTCAAAAATGCCTCAAAACCTTAGTGAATTACAACGCCGTCGCACGTTTGCGATTATTTCTCACCCTGACGCAGGTAAAACTACCGTTACCGAAAAATTGCTTTTATTCGGTGGCGCGATTCAATTAGCGGGTTCGGTAAAAGGTCGTAAAGCCGCCCGTCACGCGACTTCTGACTGGATGGAAATGGAAAAAGAACGTGGGATTTCTGTCACCACGTCCGTGATGCAGTTTGAACACAAAGATTGCGTGATTAACTTGCTCGACACACCAGGTCACGAGGATTTCTCGGAAGATACTTACCGCACATTAACGGCGGTCGATTCGGCGTTAATGATTATTGACGTGGCAAAAGGTGTTGAAGAACGCACGATTAACTTGATGGAAGTTTGCCGTCTGCGAACTACGCCAATTTTAACGTTCATCAACAAATTAGACCGCGAAGGACGCGAACCGATTGAACTGATGGATGAAGTGGAACACGTTTTAAAAATCCAATGTGCGCCAATGACGTGGCCTATCGGGATGGGCAAACGCTTTAAAGGCGTTTATCACCTTTATAAAGACGAAATCCATTTATTCAGCGCACAACACGGCGGCAAAATTGCTGAAGCCGAAGTGATTAAAGGGCTAGAAAACCCCAAACTCGACGAATTGATTGGTACGCAAGCCCAAGAATTGCGCGACGAAATCGATTTAGTCAAAGGCGCGAGCCATGAATTTGATTTAGAAGCCTATTTGGCAGGCAAATTAACGCCTGTCTTTTTTGGTTCAGCCGTGAACAATTTTGGGATTTTAGAATTACTCGATGCTTTTGCTGAATACGCGCCTTCGCCGTTGCCGCGTGAAGCCGTGCAACGCACTGTTTCACCAACAGAAGAAAAATTCACGGGTTTCGTGTTTAAAGTTCAGGCAAACATGGATCCGTCGCATCGTGATCGCGTGGCATTTTTGCGCGTTTGTTCGGGCAAATTCGACAAAGGTATGAAAATTCATCATGTTCGTTTAGGCAAATCAATTCAAATCGCCAACGCAATTACTTTCCAAGCGGCAACACGAAATGCGGTTGAAGAAGCCTATGCGGGTGACATTATCGGTTTGCACAATCACGGTACCATTCAAGTCGGTGACACATTTACACAAGGCGAAACCTTGAAATATGGTGGCATTCCGTATTTCGCTCCAGAGTTATTCCGTCGTGTAGTTTTAAAAGACCCACTTCGCGCCAAAGCATTGCAAAAAGGGCTAATTCAACTCACCGAAGAAGGCGCGACACAGTTATTTCGTCCGCTCAAAAACAACGATTTGATTTTAGGTGCAGTCGGTGTATTGCAGTTTGACGTAACGGCGTACCGTTTAAAAAGTGAATATAACGTGGAATGTGTTTATGACGCAGTTCCGATTTCAGCCGTGCGTTGGGTAAGTTCGGATAATCCTGTAAAACTCGAAGAATTCAAAAAGAAAGCCTTTGATAATTTAGCTGAAGATGGCGGCGGTTATTTGGTTTATGTGGCGAATAGTCGGGTGAATTTGCAACTTGCTGAAGAGCGTTATCCCGATATTAAATTTAGTGCAACGCGCGAATTGTAAAAACATTTACGGCTAGCCTAAATACGCGAAATGAACAAATTCAATCCATTGTCATTTGTTGAATTTGTTCAAATCTAAATTCGGAGACTAATTTTTCAAGTGCATTCGCTTCTTGTGGATAATTCACTTTTAATTTTTCCACGATAGCTAAGACGGCTTCAAGGTCTAATAATTCTGCGGCTGAATGCAATTGCGTGCGAATTTCTGTATTTAAAGAATTGAAATTGACTTGCTCGTCTTGAGTCGTGGTTTCATCTGCTAAATGATGGTATTTCAGCCCTAATAATTGCCCCATGATTTGAAATAATTTATCTTCATTTAGCGGTTTTGTGAGCATGTCATCACAGCCAGCGGCTAAAATTTCGGCTCTATCTTCTTGAAAAGCACTCGCGGTTAACGCGGCAATTTTAACGTTCTTCCCATCGGGTAACGCACGAATTGCTTGAGTTGCTTTATAGCCATCCATCACGGGCATACGCATATCCATCCAAATAAAATGCGGTTGCCATGCTTGGAAAATCGCAATCGCTTCCTCACCATTTTCGGCAATCCGTATTTCAAAGCCCACGCTTTCCAATAAGTATTTTAATAACAAGCGATTATCGGCATTGTCTTCAACGATTAAAACGCGAATCGGAGGTTGACCTTCTTCAAGATGTAAAATACGCCCTTGTGTTTCCTGTAAAACGGTGACAGCTTCAATTTCAGGTAACAAAATGGTGAATTCAAACGTGCTGCCTTGTCCGACAGTGCTGGTAACGGTAATTTCACCGCCCATTAAATGAACAAACTCTTGGCTAATGGCAAGCCCTAATCCTGTGCCATCTCCTTTCGAAATGCCAAATTCACACTGAAAAAATGCTTGAAAAATTTTCTTTTGGTCGTCATCGCTAATGCCTGCTCCCGTATCAATAATTTCAAAACGCAGGTAATCATCTAGCGGCGTTAAGCGTAAAAGAACACTACCTTTATCGGTATATTTCACGGCATTATTGAGCAAGTTAATCAACACTTGGCGCAAATGGTGTTCATCGCCTGAAACAAAATGCGGCAAACAACCATTACGCTCCATCGAAAAAGCAAGCCCCTTCATATCTGCGCGAACATGAATCATCTCGCAAATCGTTGTGAGCATTTCGTTAAAATTAAATGGCACATTGGTCACTGTCGTTCGACCAGCTTCAATGCGTGAAATTTCTAACACATCGTTAATTAACGCGAGCAAATGTTGCCCTGCGCGGTTAATGGTTTTTAATTCTTTTTTATGTTGCGAATTTAAGGCGGGATCATGCTCCATCAACTGCGAAAAACCTAAAATGGCATTCAGTGGTGTGCGAAGTTCGTGTGACATATTCGACAAAAACACGCTTTTTGCACGATTAGCAGATTCGGCGACCGTTTTTGCCTGTTCTAATTCTGCGGTGCGCGAGGCGACTAATTGTTCTAAATGCTCACGATAAAGATTTAATTCTGCTTCAGCTTGTTCACGTTGATGATTGCGAATTTCATTGCTGAGAATTAACGCCGCGTGCCGAAAAAAAACAGGTAAAAATGACCGAAGTGCCGCGCCACCGATGTGCAAATTTTCAATCTTGATAACACCAATTAACTCTTCACCAACTGATAATGGAAATGCCCATATCCATGCACCAGGTACCACATCACCCTGTAGCAATGCGTCACCTGATTCAGTAGACACCTCAATGAATTTACGTTGGCTGACAACTTCTTTTACTAACGAATCATCAATTTCTGTTAAAACCGTTTTTGAGCCTAAAAAATCCACATAATGCAGCGTCTCACCGACCCAATAATACAGTTTGATATTTGTTCCACCGATGCTTTCAACAATGCTATAGAGCATGGAATTGATAACACTCTCCATGCCCGCTTGTGCATCGAGCCGTTCAATTAAACTGAGTACCAGTTGCAACGTGGATTTTTCTTCTACTAATCGACGCACTTTGGCTCTCAAATCTAATTCAGTTTGTGACGGTGGAATATCTGAGTTCACGATAATTCAAGATTATTTTTGCGCGATGGCATCTGCTAAAACTGATTCCAAATGGTCAAGCGACACATCACGCCACACTAACGGTAAATCGACAAAATCCGCAGCAGCTTGTGCAGCAGCCGTAAAATCAGTAGAGCAGGGCGTACGTAACGCCATAATCATTTTGTGACTGCTGTGAAAAATTTCACGCACCACGGCGACATTTTTGCCAAAACATTCGGTGAGCATCGGTTCCCACGTCAACGCCCAATCTTCAACTAAAAAATACGCGCCTTTGCTCAGTTCTTCCATAAACGTATCAAAACCGAGCAACATCACGATGCAATTTTGACCTTGGGTGCGATGCGTATGATGTTTAGTTAAAATGTCATCCATGCGCGGATGACATGACCCATAAAACACAACAGTTTCACGTCCTTTCGATTCATTAAAAGCTAAAGATTCATTGAGTTCGCTGTATAGCTTGTCGAAATAATTGTGCAACGATGACGCTAAAAATTGCGTTTCTACATTCCAGCCATTTTTTTTAATTAAAAAATCGACTTCTTTGTGCAAAATTCCACAACCGACCATCACGACAGGTTTTTCGGGAACAATTGGAATCGTTCTAAATGCCATCGTCGTATCTCCCATATTCAAAAGCGGCTTCTAACATAGCGATGATATTTTCTTCTGGAATTTGCAGCGGCATAACGCCTGTGCCAAACAAGAAATGACCGCCAACTTTGCCAATGTCACAAATTCGTTTTACTTCAGCGCGAGTTTGCTCAGGTGTCCAGTGAATCATTTTAATGTCATCAATTACGCCGCACGTTAAGGCTTTATCGCCAATGATAGCTTTTGCTTCGGCTAAATCTGACATCGGACTGATGTAATAAGAACCGAAATTAAACGTTTCGTGGATTTGCGGAATCACATCGTTAAACGGCAACATTCCGCAGTAATACACCAAGTTTTCAACCCCAGCGGCTAAATCACGTTGCATCCACGGCAGACTAAATTCTTGAAAACGTTTTCTGCCCACAAATGAAGTCGTACCAAATGGAGTGGAATAGACCAACACATTTGCGCCTGCATCGCGGTAGGCTTGAACTTCTTTTTGAAAAAACAGCGAGCATTTTCGCAACAATTCATCACGCACATCGGTATCTTTCCCTAGCAACAACTCCATCCATTCATCCATCCCCATCAAAATAGCGGGCATTGTGGTTGAAGCGGTTAAATACGCGCAAATCGGATGCGTGTTACCGACTTCATCGCGCAGAATTTTTAAACATTTCGCCGTTTCTGCCCACGCTGGATGCGCGGTGATGTCGTCAGGGACTTCGAGTTTTGCAATGTCGTCGTAATTTTTGATTACAAAATCAGCAACATTCGGTGCGCCATCATTACTAAAAAGAATGTCATTGCAACCGAATAATTCGGCTTCTTTGCCGACATAAAACAAGCTCCACACGTTGTCATAACCATAACGTGCTTGCATTTTAAGTTGACCTTCTGCGACGTATTCGCCTTTGCTGTAATACTCTTTTTGCGACATTTTTAATTCGTGTGCGCCTTTATCGAGCATATTACAAAAAATAGGAATGCGTGGTGCGGGTTGCCCTGTTGCGGCAGCGGTTAAAATTTCAAGCGGCGACATGATTTTTTACCTCGTTAATTAAATCAACAATGACTTTCCCTGCGCTTACGCCATCACTTGCCCAAGTGTCTGCGCCGACTTTTTTATACAATTCTTCGTCGTAACGATACGGCGCACCGCCAACAATAACCTTGATTTTGTCTTCTAAGCCACGTTCATGCAGGATTTTTCGCACTTCAAGGCAACCGTGTTCCCCCATTGCGGTGTGAACCATCATGGCTGAAATACCGATAACTTGTGCATTATTTGCCACCGCTTCATCGACAAACTTTTCAGGCGAAACATTCACGCCTAAATCAATCACATGAACCATTAACGCTTTCAAACAGCCCATCACGATGCGTTTGCCGAGCGAATGCAAATCCCCCGCCGCCGTTCCCATTACCACGCAACCGATAATTTCAGGCGGTGATTTAAACAACAGCAACATTTTTTCCGTCACTTCAGCGGCGATTTGCGCGGTCATAAAATGTTGCGCTAAATTTGCATCAGGGTCTTTGACGATCAGCGACATCATTTCTTCTACCGCAGGAATCACGACTTGAAAAACAATCTCTTCCGCGCTCATGCCTTGTTCTAACGCCGAATTCACAATATCAAAAGCGGCTTCTTTATCTGTTTCATAAACCGCTTCGTTATAGGCTTTGACAATGTTTGCAATCATGAACTACTCCGCTGTATGGGCTTTAAAAGCAAATGGTTAATGTAACGATCTTCATAACTTGGAATTAACGACAAATTAAATGTCTGAGCGTTAGCCGTAATTTCTTCAAATAATGCCATATTATCTGGACTTAATAACGCTAATTCACAACCCGCTAAACTGGCATCGGCATTGAGTTCAATTTTTTCGGCTGAAATAGCGGGCAATAAACCCAGAGCCTGTGCGTTTTCAATGTTTAAATGCCGTCCAAATGCACCGCAAACACACAGTCTTTCAATCTCTTCCCAGCTCATGTGAACAAATTCTAAAAGCGTTTCCATTGCCGAGGCAATGGCTGCTTTGGCTCGTTGAAAAGCGTCAATATCACGTCCAATAATGACGGTATGTGAATTATCTGGAATTAACGCGAAACCTGCGCCACCTGTCGGTTGTGCAAAACGACCAGACGGTTTTAACACCTTAGTTGCCACTAAAACCGCAATCGCATCGAGCAATCCTGAACCACAAAAACCGAGTGCCGATTCGTCGTTAATTGTTTCAACAAACAACCCATTTTCGCTTTGCTGAATATGCACAATTGCCCCTGATTCAGGTGGCATTCCGTTTTGGATTCCGACTGATTCCAGTGCGCTGCCTCCAGGTACAGAGGTAATTAACAGCTTTTTTCCTGTCCATAAGGCAATTTCAGTATTCGTGCCGACATCAATTAACATCGCGGCATTTGAACTGTTACATAACGTTGTTGCCACTAAATCGGCAGTCAAATCCGAACCGATAAAACCCGCTACAGGCGGTAAAACCATGATTTTTGCATGAGGCAATAACCATTGTGCTTGCCACTTGTCATAATCAATAGGCTGACAGTGAATTTGCGTTTGCCAAAAATCAGGATTCAATAAATCCGCATAGCCTTGACCTGTTAATAACGTCAGCATGGCAGTATTACCAACAATCATCACTTGCCCAATTTCAGAGAGCATTGATTTAATTTCGCCCACTTCTCGCGCCAACATATCACGCAAGGCTTTGATAATTGCCACACGGGCTAATTCGCTTAATTTTCGGGCTTTTTCAGAATGTTGTAGCGCGACATCTAAACGAGTTAGCACATCTGCGCCGTAACATTCTTGAGGATTGATGCCTTTTCGACTCGCAATGCGTTGTCCTGTTCGTCGATTCCAAAGTGTGACGCGCAAATGCGTGGTGCCTAAATCGACCGCGACCCCATAAACATATTGAGAA
>JAQTOT010000060.1:0-6505 GCA_028713145.1 Methylococcales bacterium | reverse complement strand
TGAAACGAATGTTGCATTAAACCTACTTTAGGAATGCTGCGCCATGGTGAGGGTTTTGCTAAATGTGTGGTGTGAATTTGGCTATCGCCGTTTAAACGTAATTGACACGATAATCGCCAACCTTTAGCGCGTGCTGATTCATCTAAACGTTGATATTCAGGAAGGGTAAGAGGGCTAACATCGCCGCTTTTTACTTGAATGACACATGCGCCACAAGAGCCAATGCCACCACATGCTGCGCGAACACGCCAATCTGTTGCGTCTAACGCATCACGGACAGTTTGTCCGTCGGCAACATCAATTTGATGTGAGCCAGCAGGGGAATGAATAGTCAGTTTTGCCATGAATAACGTTACGTTTGAATATAAAACGTGAAATATATCATGGAATCAAATAGCTATAGCCTTAAAGATAGGAAATGGGATATTGTTAAAAACAGGAAGAAGCACGAGGGATTTGTATGTAATACAGCCCCAGATTGTTGAATAACTTCACTTTCCAATACAAAAACTTGAAAAAATCTTGCCTAATAAATCATCAGATGTAAATTCGCCAGTGATTTGCGCTAAATGTTGTTGTGCTTGACGCAAATCTTCAGCGACAAGTTCACCCGCTAACGCATTTTGTAATTGTGATAACGCTTGCTCAACAAATTCGTGACTAGCGTTTAAGGCTTCTAAATGACGACGACGGGCAATAAAAACGTTTTCTGCACTGGCATTGAAACCCACAAATTGTTTTAAATATGAGGTTAATAAATCTAACCCCAAATTTTGTTTAATCGAAACATAAATCGCCGTGCCGTTTTCAGTTGTGACCATTTCAGGCGCACGCGGCAACAAATCAATTTTGTTATAAACACGAATTACCTCAACGCCTGTGGGTAAAGTTGTTGATAACTTTTCGATTTCACTTTCCGATTCACGCGACTCAATCAGCAACAAAATCAAATCGGCTTTCGCCATTTCAGCATGTGCGCGACGAATCCCTTCTTGTTCGACCACGTTATCTGAATCACGCAAACCTGCCGTATCGATAATGTGCAGCGGCATTCCATCTAATTGAATTCGCTCACGCAACACATCGCGCGTTGTACCAGCAATTTCGGTCACAATCGCCGCATCGTGACCTGCAAGCGCATTAAGCAAACTCGATTTTCCAGCATTCGGTTTGCCTGCTAAAACAAGTGTCATACCGTCGCGTAATAAACGTCCTTGCTGTGCTGTCGCTTGAATCAGCTCGATTCGTGACAACAACGTTTGCAAGCGTCGCTCAATTACGCCGTCGCTCAAAAAATCAATTTCTTCATCGACAAAATCAATCGCCGCTTCAACATAGACGCGCAATTGCGTCAATTCTTCGACTAATTCGTGAATTTGCGTTGAAAAAACGCCTTGCATGGATTTTTGTGCCGAACGCACGGATTGTTCTGTCGTGCTGTTGATTAAATCAGCAACCGCTTCGGCTTGTGCTAAATCGAGTTTGCCATTTAAAAATGCTCGTTCGGTAAATTCACCTGCGTTTGCCAATCGTGCGCCTAATGCTAAAACACGCCGCAAAAGCATATCTAACACAACTGAGCCACCATGACCTTGCAGTTCTAAAACATCTTCGCCTGTGTAGGAATTAGGATTGGGAAAATAAATGGCAACGCCAGAATCGATTGTTTCACCAAATTCATCGAGAAATGGCGAATAAACAGCGTGGCGTGGCGGAAGATTTTTTGAAAGTAATTTCGAAGCGATTTCTAAAACGAGTGTTCCAGAAATTCGGATGATGCCGACACCGCCATTGCCTGACGGTGTCGCAATTGCTGCAATGGTTTCCCCCCTTTGAAGGGGAGCAGGGGGGATTTTCATTACTTTTCGTTTTCGATTTGTTTCGTGATATAGGTTTGTTGCAGAATCGACAACGTGTTGTTGATAACCCAGTACAAAACCAAACCCGCAGGGAAGAACAAGAAAAAGACCGTAAAAACAATCGGGAACATTTTCATGATTTTTGCTTGCACAGGATCAATCGGCGGCGGATTCAAACTTTGTTGAATCTTCATACTGATGCCCATAATGATTGGCAATACAAAGAACGGGTCTTGAATCGATAAATCTTGAACCCACAACATAAACGGAGCTTGGCGGAATTCAACGGTTTCGCTAAGTACCCAATACAACGCCATGAACACAGGAATTTGAATCAAAATCGGCAAACAACCACCTAACGGATTCACTTTTTCTTTTTTATACATCGCCATCATTTCAGTATTGAAACGTTGACGGTCGTCTTTGAAACGGTCTTGCAATTCTTTCAAACGTGGCTGAATTTTTCGCATTTTCGCCATCGATTTAAAACTCGCATTCGACAAGGGGAAAAAGAGCAACTTAATCACAAACGTTACGCCCATAATCGCTACGCCCCAATTGCCAACAATGCCATGAATCTGATTAAGCAACCAATAAATCGGTTTGCCAATAAACGTCAACACACTGTAATCAACAGTTAATTCTAAACCTGTTGCGACTTTTTCCATTAGCGGCTGAATTTTAGGCCCTGCGTAAAGTTGCGCGGCAAAATTTGCTTCGGCGTTCGCTTCAACTGTGACCGCTGGTGAATACGTTCCAATCACATACTGACCGAGTTTTAACTCTTTGCTGTAAAAATGATTTTCTTGATCCGCAGGTGGCACCCACGCAGAGGCGAAATAATGTTGAATCATTGCCGTCCAACCGCCAACGCTTGCAACATCAAGGTTTTCGTCGTGCATATCGTCAAAATCGACTTTTTGATATTTTTTCGCTTCGGTATAAATCACGCCACCGTCGTAAGCACGCATTCCACTGGTGAGCATTCCACCTTTATTTTCGGTATCGGGCGTTTTGAGCAATTGGCTATATTGACGACCCGTCCACGCAGCTTGTGAACCATTTTTCACATTTTGCGCCAAATCGATTTCGTAACTGCCACGCTTAAAGGTGAATGTTTTGATAACTTGCAAACCGTTTGCATCTGTCCATGTTAATGGCACATTCAACGACTCTTGACCTGCTTCTAAAACGTAATTGTCTTTGGACGTAGCAAAAATACTGTGGTGATTTGCCGCTTCGACTGAACCTGTGCTGGTAATTAAACCGCTTTGAGCAACAAACAATTTAGCCGCTTCGCCGTTAAAAATACGCACAGGATTTTTGTTGATGTCAGGAATCGCAAAACCGAACATTTCGCGCAATTTATTCACCGCCGTGTTTTCGTGTTCGACAGGGTAGGCGAGTAAATCTAAATTTTGAATCGTGCCGCCTTCGGTGTTGATTTCTAACGCTAACACGTCGGTAGTGACTTTAATGACTTTCGCCGTTGAAGCCGCAGCGATTGCTGGTACAGCCGCTTGCGTTTGTGCGGGTGTTGTACCTGCGGGCAAATCGTCACGCGCATTCACGTTTTCGACAGCCGATTGAATCGCAGGTTTTGGGTTGTAATCTGCTTCCCATGCTTGTTGTAGCATGAAAACAAGCATTGCAAAGGTAACGATGAGTAAAAATCTTATATTGTCCATGTTTATTATTTACCGATTTTTTCTGGGACAGGATCGATGCCGCCTTCGTGAAAAGGATGACATTTCGCTAATCTTTTGAGAGTGAGATAAGACCCGACAACGCTACCGTGACGTTCAACCGCTTCTAAGGCGTAACTCGAGCAACTAGGATAAAAACGACACACGTTTCCCAAAGCGGGGCTAATGAAATAGCGATAAAATTTTATGGGAGCGGTGATTAAGAATTGCATCGGGAAACCAGTCTAAGCCAATGTTTGTCAAGTGACTTTTGTAGTAGTGAAGGCGCAACATCAAGAGCTTCTTTGCGGGCTAACACCACAATGTCAATGCTAGAAATTGAATGTTGATGCCTACGAAAATTATCACGGATAACGCGCTTAATTCGGTTACGGTGTACGGCTTTTCTTATATTTTTTTTAGCTACTACTAATCCGAGTCTGGGATGTTCAAAATCATTTTGAACGGCTAGCAACGTAAAATAAGTGTCGCTAGATTTCGTCGGATTAGTAAAAACTTTCTTGTAATCGGCAGGTGTTGTAAGCCGAATTTTTCTCGGAAAACTAAAGTCAGTTTTCGTCACAGAACTAAAACGTTTAACCGCTAGTGGTTAAACTAGCACGACCTTTTGCGCGACGTGCATTTAACACTTTGCGACCGTTACGAGTTGCCATGCGAGCGCGAAAACCGTGAGTTCTAGCGCGTTTTAATTTACTTGGTTGGTAGGTTCTTTTCATGAGATTTTCAGCCTAAATGGTTTTAACAAAAACAGATAAAATAGTCGGCGGATGATAGAATAAACACCTAGCCGTGTCAATTCACAGTCTTGAGTTTTGTAATCTAACTCACTGTTTTTTTCGTATTTTCTAAACCTTCTACCCGTAAAATTTTCAATGAGTTCACTTTGGAATATCTGTCTTTCGAAACTTGAAAACGAAGTTGCCAGCACCGAATTCAACACTTGGGTTCGTCCGTTGCAAGCCGTTGAAACCGAAAAAGAATTGTATCTACTTGCGCCCAATCGTTTCGTTTTAGATTGGGTAAAACGCCACCATTTCGCCCAAATTAACGCCGCCGTCACCGAGTTTTCAAACGGCAAACTCAAAGTCGTTTTAGACGTGGGTTCAAAACGCCACACGCTAAAACCTGTGATTTCAAGCGAGCCACTTGAACCCAAAACTACGCCGCATAACACGCTCAATCCCAAATTCACGTTTGAGAATTTCATCGAAGGTAAATCTAATCATTTCGCTTGCGAGGCTGCACAGCAAGTTTCTGAAAATAGTGGGAAAATGTACAACCCACTGCTGATTTATGGCAGTGCAGGTCTGGGCAAAACGCACATGATGCACGCGATTGGAAATGCAATTTTGACGCAACATCCCGACAAAAAAGTGGTTTATTTTCACACCGAACGTTTTGTGAATGACATGGTGAAAGCCTTGCAACAGAACGTATTGCACAAATTCAAAGAGTTTTACCGCACAATTGATGTGTTGTTGCTTGACGATATTCAATTTTTAGCAGGAAAAGACCGTTCACAAGAAGAGTTTTTCCATACTTTCAACAGTTTAATCGAACAAAAACATCAAATTGTGATGACTTCGGATAAATATCCTAAAGAAATTCCTGGTATTGAAGACAGGTTGAAATCACGTTTTAGCTTTGGATTACCCGTGTCCATTGAGCCGCCAGACATGGACACACGTTATGCCATTCTGCTCAAAAAATCCTCGTTGGTGAACATTCATTTACCCGAAGAAGTCGCGTTTTTCATGGCAAAACGAATGCCGTTTAACGTGCGTGATTTGGAAGGGGCATTGCGCCGCTTAATTGCCAACGCGGAGTATGAAAATGTACCCATTACGCTCGATTTTGCCAAAGAAGTTTTGCAAGATTTGATTGTGTTGCACGAGAAAGTAATCAGCATCGAAACGATTCAAAAAACAGTGGCAACGTATTTTAGTTTGTCGCGAGAAGATTTGCTGTCAGAAACCCGCCAACAAACCATTGCTCGCCCGCGTCAAATTGCAATGAGTTTAGCGCGAGAGCTTACACCGCATAGTTTTCCTGAAATTGGGGAAGCGTTTAATGGGCGGAATCACACCACGATTATGAGCGCGTGCAAAAAGGTCAATGAGTTAAAACTAATCGACCTAAAAGTGTCAGAAGATTACGTCGAATTGGTACGAATGTTATCGTCTTGACCGCATTCATTGCGGAAATAAAAAAATTATTTTTTCGAAAAAATAAAAAACTTGACATTCAATAATAAAATGAAAAATAAGGAAATATCATTTTTGGGCATTTTTTTGCTTTTAGTATTATCTTATTGATTTTTAATAAAACCAGCCATTCATTTGTCGTAGCAAATTGCCTGTGCATAAGTCTGTGCATAACTTTTTCATTTCTGTGCATAAGTGCCAAAAACCTGTGCATAAGTCTGTGCATAACTTTTTTGTCCGCGAATTCTGACACCATGCAAAAATGCGCTGTAACAAATTGTTTTAAAATAAAAATTTATCAAAAATAGATTCTCTCGCGCGAAGAGAAAATTATATATTAAATATATTATGTATAATATATTTAATATATATGAAAAATAATTTATATAAACTTATAGTAGTTATTGAATGGTTTATATAGGCAAAATCCACTTTTTTCTTGACATTTACAAAATTTTAATTTCCAACTTTTCAACCTAAGGCGCCACAATGAAATTCATCATCAACCGCGAAACATTACTCACACCTTTGCAGCAAATCGTCAGCGTCATCGAAAAACGCCAAACCATGCCCATTCTCGGCAACGTGTTACTTGTACTCGAAAATGATTACCTCACGATGACAGGCACTGACCTTGAAGTGCAGTTAATTTCAAAATTGCATTTACCCGACGCAGTTTCAGGCTCAATCACCGTTCCAGCACGGAAATTTTTAGATATTTGCCGTTTATTGCCAG
>JAQTOT010000059.1 GCA_028713145.1 Methylococcales bacterium | reverse complement strand
GCCATCAATACGTTGACCATCGTTTAAAATTGCACTACGCACAATGTCGTATTCCAATTGTTCGATAATCGTTTTAATTGCCGCTTCTTCGTAGGCTTCGTCAGTGACTAATTTTTCAATTAACGCGGTGCGAATTTCTTTTAATTTATCTTGGCGAATCAATTTTTCAGGAATTAAATATGCCGCTTTTACGTCTGCTTCAATTGCGCTAACTAAACGATTTAATTCATGATTGGGTTCTGGAGCAACCCATTCGACCACGCCACGACCTGCTGATTCAGCAAATTCGTTAATCGCGTTAATGGCTGTTTGCATTTGTTCATGACCAAATAAAACCGCACCGAGCATCACTTCTTCAGATAAATTTTTCGCTTCAGATTCCACCATCAAAACGGCTTGCGACGTTCCTGCAACCACTAAAATCAAATCTGATTCTTTCAAGGCAGTTGGCGAAGCGTTGAGTAAATACTGACCGTCTTTATAACCAACATTTGCCGCGCCGATTGGGCCATTAAATGGCAAACCTGAAATGGCTAATGCCGCTGATGCGCCAAGTAACGCAGGAATTTCAGTGTCTACGTCAGGATTTAAAGAAACGACCGTGACAATAATTTGCACTTCGTTAGTGTAGCCTTCTGGAAATAAAGGGCGAATTGGGCGATCAATTAAGCGTGAAATTAAGGTTTCTTGTTCAGAAGGACGACCTTCGCGTTTGAAAAATCCACCTGGAATTTTACCTGCCGCGTAGGCTTTTTCTTGGTAATTTACGGTTAAAGGGAAAAAGTCGCCGCCAGCCGCGCCTTTTTTGCCAACTACTGTTACTAATAAAGACGTGCCGCTCACGTCAATCATCACTGCGCCATCTGCTTGACGGGCAATTTCACCTGTTTCGAGCGTAACTGTTTGATCGCCGTATTGAAATTCTTTACGAATAGGATTCACTCTTGGATTTCCTGTGTTTGGATAATTTAAAAATGTCTTTGATTTATAAAGCAAAAACGGCACAAAAAGCGTGCCGTTTTCTAATGGTTTTTTTATTTACGCAACCCTAAGCGTGCGATAAGCGTACGGTAACGTTCGCCATCTTTATTCTTCAAATAGTCAAGCAATTTGCGACGTTGATTAACCATACGCAATAAACCACGACGTGAATGGTTATCTTTTTTGTGTGCGGCAAAATGTGGAGCTAAATGTTGAATGTGAGCCGTCAATAAGGCAACTTGTACTTCTGGTGAACCTGTGTCGGTTTCTGATTGACGATAGGCTTCAACGACGGCTTTTTTTTGTTCTGCTGTAAATGGCATTGCGGATAAATCCCTAAAATTTAAGGTAAAAATAAAAAAGTTTCCACGTTTAGGGTGTAGAAACTCGAAATGTTAACCGTCCAAATTGAACAATCTAACGACGGTTAGTTTAGCATTTAATCCGATTTCGCCCAAACCTAAAAACGACTTTTCTGCATACAAACGCACGTTTTGTTTTGTTTCATTTGTTTCAAAATCAATCGCTTGACCGTAGCGAATCGCTGTTGCTTGCTGAGGGGTTAAATGAATAGCTTGTAAATTCTCGAGTGGTTTATCAACGGCAATCAAACTCGCGTGTAATTCTTCCGAAGTCATCGCGTTAAGTTGTTCAATCGTTTTCGCTTCATGTAAATGGAATTGTCCCGCTTGGGTTCGACGCAATGCCGTCACCGTGCCGCCACAACCTAAATCATGTCCAATGTCTTCAGCAAGCGAACGAATATAAGTGCCTTTTGAACAAGCCACATCAAGCGTCAACGTGTCAGGCGTAAATTCAAGCAAGTTAATTTCGTAAATGGTAATGTTTCGAGGTTCGCGTTCAATCGTGATGCCGTCTCGCGCGAGTTCGTAGAGTTTTTTACCATTGTGTTTTAACGCCGAATACATCGGGGGAACTTGAGCTTGTTCGCCTGTGAATTTTTTTAAACAACTTTCAATTTGTTCAAGTGTCAGCAGTGGCACAGGTTTAGTTTCGATAATTTGCCCTTCGGCATCGCCTGTGTCAGTCATTATGCCAAGTTTTACCGTCACTTGATAACGCTTGTCATCATCAAGCATCAACGCTGAAACTTTGGTCGCTTCGCCAAAACAGAGCGGCAAAAGTCCTGTTGCAAGCGGGTCTAAACTGCCTGTGTGTCCTGCTTTATTTGCGTTGAATAAACGCCGAACTTCTTGCAACGCTTTGTTTGATGAAACACCTAAACGTTTGTCGAGCAAAATAATCCCGTGAACATTTAATCCTGATTTTCGTTTGCTCATTTTTTATCCTCAAAACTTAGCACTGCACCACCATCATTATTCCAATCTGAAAGCACAAAACGCTGGGCTTTTTGTCCATTCAACATAAATTCATGCAACGCGGGTCGGTGCGTGTGTCCGTGAATTAAACGGGTGCAATCATATTGTTTCATGACGTTTTCCACGGTGGTTTGATTCACATCCATGACGTACTCAGACTTTTTTTGTTTATGAAAAAAACTACGAATTCGATACCACCGCGCGGCAATCAAACGCAACCACAATGGTTTTGAAAGCACATTTTGTTGCCATTCAAGCGTGCGTGATTTTTCTCGAAATGCTTGATACGGTAAATCATCACTACACAATAAATCACCGTGCGTTAAAAGTGTTTGCTCACCTTCCAAATCAATGACCGCATAATCATCGAGCAAAATCACGCCTGTTTCATTGGCAAACCTTTGACCAATTAAAAAGTCTCGATTTCCGCGTTGAAAATAAATTTTTACACCCGAATCGGTAAGTTGTTTTAATTCACGACGAATTTGCGCGTTTGGCGAGGTGAAATCATCATCGCCCACCCACGCATCAAATAAATCGCCCAAAATGTAAATCGCTTTCGCGCGACGAGCTTTATTTTGGAGAAAATAAATGAAATGGCGCGTTATTTGAGGTTTGTCAAAAGACAAATGTAAATCAGATAAAAATAGAATCACTTGAAAATTTAAAAATGGTTAATTGAAATGACAAAGTATCTGGCTATAGTCTGTTAAAAAAACGTAATTTTTGCGATTTTGGCTTGTTTTTAGCAGGCAATGGCAGCGGAAATGCAACCTTTACTTTTAAACCACCCAACTCAGATGCCCCAAGCGACAATTCGGCATTATGAATTCCTGCAATGCGCTGCACAATTGAAAAACCTAATCCTGTTCCTTGCGCGGTATGTGCGGTTTCAACGCAACGATGAAAACGTTTTAATGAATTTTCATATTCTTCTGGCGCAATCCCAGGCCCTGAATCTTCGACACAAAAAATCAGTTGCGAAGACGTGCCGATTAAACTGACGTTAATATCGCCACGCAATGGCGTGTATTTAATCGCGTTATCGATAATGTTACGAATCAAAATGTTAATTAGCAGGGTATTTGCCATAATTGGCACCACATTTTCCTCGATAAATTCAAGACGAATCCTTTTTTTGTAGGCTTCAGCGTCGAGTTCAGTAATGATTTGCACAATTTCATTTTCAACATGCGTGACCGCTTTTGCCAAATACTCGGTATTCGAATCGATGCGCGAAAAAGTCAGTAGTTGTTGCACTAAGTACGTCATGCGATGCACGGCTTGTTCGATACGTTTTAGGGCTTGATTTCGCACAGTTTCGTCAGCGGTTCGCAATGCCACTTGCGCTTGTGTCAAAAGCCCTGCAAGCGGTGTGCGTAATTCATGTGCGGCATCGGCAGTAAATTGGCGTTCATGTTCAAAGGCTTGTTCAAGCTGCACAAATAACGTATTGATTTCATACACAATTGGGACAATTTCATTGGGTAACTTTTTAGTTGAAAGCGGTTTTAAATAACTTGCCTCACGGCGCGAAAGGGCGATTTCTAAACGATTGAGCGGCGACAACGCCCAGCCAACAATGAGCCAAATCAACAGTCCTAAAATCGGCAAACCAACCAAAAATTGTGTGACTAATTGACTTGAAATTTCATCCGTTAATTCAGCACGAATTTCCTCTTTTTGCCCAACATGGATAACGTATTCACCGTTTGTGCTGGCAATACTAAAAACATGCCATAAATGCCCATCGATGTTCGTATCACTAAAACCATGATCTGCGGTAGAAAGTGCAAATAACGGCGCACTATCAGAATGTAGCACAATGCCATTGATGTTTGACCAAAGCTGAAACGCAATTTTGCGTTCATATTTATGCCCTAACGTACTTTCTTGCAACAAATCATCAAACACACTCCAAAGTTGATCGTCGATATTTCTTTCGTCGAAGCTATGCAACAAAATGCTGGGCGGATTTTGAGCGTTTAACAAATTATTTTCGTCATCAGTCAATAATTTAAATGCCCGATTTTTGGTGCGTTTGCGCCCAAACGGAATATGTAAATTAGGGTCGGTTTGTGCTTGCATCCAATGCGTTGAAAGAGAGCCTTCACGCAATAAATTTTCAATAAAACTGTGCAACACTTTCGCTGATTGCGCGAGTTCAGCATCAAACAAACTCGCCACTTCGTCACGAGTTACTTTATACGTTAAAAATGCCGTCACGCCCCAAATACACATCGAAGCCGATAACAAACTCAATAACAATAAGCGGCGTAATGAATAATTCATAACGTGTAACTTCGTAAATTGTCGAAATAATTTTTGCAGCATTTTCATTTGAACCTTTGAAATGGCTAAAAAAAACCGCCTTTGGTTTGAACGTCAGGCGGTTTTTTTGTTTTTGGGCGTTATGCCGACTTATTTTTTTGCGCCGCTTTCTTGCGCGATTAACTTATCCATGATTTCAATCATTTTTTCATGTGAACCCGCAAGAGGCCCGCTGGTTTTGTATTTGCCGTTAATCACGATTGCTGGCACGCCTGAAATGGCGTATTTCGCCGCCGTAGCACCTGCTTGGCGCACTTTCATATCAACGGGAAATGAGTTGTAGGCTTTTTTAAAATCCGCTTCGGCTACGCCATGCGCGGTGAAAAATTTCGCTAATTGTTCTTCTGTTTCCAAATGTTCTTTTTTAATTTGAATCGTATCAAAAAAATCTTGATGAACTTTATCAACAACGCCCAAGGCTTCAGCCGTGTAATAGGCTTTTGCGTGTTTACCCCACAAATCACTAAACACAGCAGGTTGACGGATAAATTCAACATTTTTCGGCAAGGTTTTTACCCATTTCGCAAGCGTTGGTTCAAAGTCAAAACAGTGTGGGCAACCGTACCAAAAGAATTCAATGACTTCGACTTTATTCACATCATGCGTTGGCTGTGCGGGCGAAACAAGTTCATAACCAACAGGTTCTGCGGCTTGTGCAGGATTGAATGTGGCGGCAACTGCCATTGATAAAGCAAATAAACTGGTGCGTGTAAATTTTCTTAACATTTTTATTTCTCAGGTTTCATGGTGGCAATTCGAGTAGCAACGGCTTTAATTTCTGCGTCAGTCATTTTTCCTGCAATCATGTGCATGATATTTTCAGGATGATTTGCGCGTTTGCCTGTTTGGAAATCGGTTAAGGCTTTAACCAAATAATTCGCATGTTGTGCTTTTAACGCAGGAAAACCAGCAGGTTTATTACCTTCGCCGTGAGGACTATGACACGCGATGCACGCTGAAACTTCGCGTTTTAAATCCCCATTACGATACAAATCTCCGCCTAGTTTTACCATTGCTTCGTGTTCAGCTTTTTCTTCGGCTGTATCAAATAGTTCTTCGTGTTCTCCCGTCACTTTTTGATCAGCGTAATAATTAGCAATATCGACAATATCGTTTTCAGTTAGTGTCATCGCTAGCGTTGCCATCATCGGGTCTTTGCGTTCACCTGATTTGAAAGCTTTTAATTGGTTTGCAATATAAGCCGAATTTTGCCCAGCGAGTTTTGGAAACATTGGCATAGTGCTGTTTCCGTGTTCGCCGTGACAACTGACACACGATGCCGTTTTCGTTTTTCCAGCATTCACGCTGTCAGAATGTGAAAGTTCAGCATGAGCATGACTACATAAAAGAGCGGTTAAAGCAAAAGCGAGACTTTTTTTGTGCATCAGATTTTCCTTAATAAAGTGAGAAGTAAAGCGCGTTAAGTGTACACAAAGCCGCGTGTATGCTTAAATTCTAACCCAAATCAACCAGCTACGCGAGAGACTATGAACCCGCTTTATCATCAAGCCAAATTTATTAACAGTTCCCCCGATTTAAAATCTACGCCGCCCGATACGGGTTTAGAAATTGCCTTTGCAGGACGTTCAAATGCGGGAAAATCGAGTGCAATTAACACACTTACACGGCAAACAGGTTTAGCGAGAACCAGTAAAACACCAGGTCGCACGCAGGCGTTAAATTTTTTTGAAATCAATGAAGGGCAACGCTTTGTCGATTTACCTGGTTACGGTTATGCAAAAGTGCCGTTACCTGTGAAAAAGAAATGGCATCAATTGATGGAAACGTATTTAACGAAACGCAAATCGCTCTGTGGCATGGTTTTAGTGATGGACGTGCGTCATCCGCTCACTGAATTCGATTGGCAAATGATTGAATGGTGTCAACATACGCAATTACCGTTGCATATTATTTTGACAAAAGCCGACAAATTAAATTTTGGTGCAGCGAAAAATGTCATGCTGCAAATTCAAAAAGAATTGAGTGAATTACCAACACCGTTGACGCTACAACTTTTTTCTTCGCTTAAAAAAAGCGGTGTTGATGAGATTCACGCGGCGTTAAATCAATTATTTTCAGCTCGAACGCAAATCAATGAATAAACTCGCGCAACTTTATAAAGAGGCTTGCGAAGTGGAATTGCAAGCCTTTAAACCTGGAAATGTTAGCGTTTATGCTGATGGACATGACATGACGGTTGATGATTTTCGTAAAAGTTACGAAGTTAGCGCAGAGCCGCTTTGCGAAGAAAACTATTCGTTAGGCGAAAAAATTTTTTACGCAACAAAAACTACGCGCGACGCGGTTGGTTGCAATACAAATTTAGGCATTATTTTATTGTGTGCGCCGTTAATTCACGCGGTGCAAAAATATCCAGATTTAAAATTGCATGACGGATTAGCGCAAGTTTTGAAGAATACTACGGTTGATGATGCAAATTGGACATTTCAGGCAATTTCGCTAGCAAAACCTGGTGGATTAGGTGAAGTTGAAAAACAAGATGTTTCCCAAAATGCAACAGTGACACTGCAAGCCGCAATGCAACTAGCTTGTGACAAAGATAGGATTGCATTGCAGTACGTTAGTGATTATAAAGATATTTTCGATTTAGGCGTTTTAAGTTATACTCACGCTTTCAATCGGTGGCAAAAAAAGAGTTGGGCGGCAGTTGCAGTTTATGCAAATTTGCTCAGCCAATTTCCTGATAGTCATATCGAGAGAAAATTTGGGAGTCGGTACTCTGCAAGGGTAAAACAAATGATGTTGCAACTTAGCGATGAGTTGAGCATCACAGATGACCCAGAGCAGGTTAAGCCACTACTTTATCAGATGGATACTGAGCTTAAATCACACGGTTTAAACCCAGGCACATCGGCTGATTTGACGGTGACTACAGTATTAACCGTATTTTTAGAATGTTCTCTCGCGTGTAGAGACAATTTGGAGACATGACAAATGTCGATAGTAGATTCAGTTTTATCATTTTTTAATTCAAAGGGGACAAATAGCATGGCTAAAATCAACAACTTGCGCGTAGGCGAATCATTAGTAGGCGAAGGCAACGAAATCGCACACATCGACTTAATCATTGGGCCACGCGGCAGTGCTGCTGAAACAGCTTTCGCAAACGCTTTAACAAATAACAAAGACGGTTTCTCTACATTGTTAGCTGTTGTTGCTCCAAACTTGATGGTTAAACCAGCAACTATTTTGTTCAACAAAGTAACAATCAAAGGTTCAAAACAAGCTGTTCAAATGTTTGGACCAGCTCAACGCGCTGTTGCTATGGCTGTTGCTGATTCAGTTGAAGACGGCACAATCCCAGCTGCTGAAGCTGATGATTTATTCATTTCTGTTGGTGTTTTCATTCACTGGTTAGCTGAAGACGACGCGAAAATCGAAGAATTCAACTACAAAGCAACTAAAGAAGCGTTAGAACGCGCTGTTGCTGGCACTCCAACAGCTAAAGAAGTTGTTGAAGGCAAAAAAGCTGCGAAACACCCATTTGCTGCAAACAACGTTTAATTTAATCAACGCTTCGGCGTGATTTAATCAAACAAAAAATACCTCCTTTTTGGAGGTATTTTTTTGCCTAAAATTTTGTAAAGTAGTTTTTTGTGATTGCGCCAGAATGCAAGGCACTTGCGACTAAAACTTGCTCAATGTCCATTTTTTCAAGTTGTGCTAAATCATCACGATTTCGCACGCCACCTGCGGCAATAAAATTTGTTTTTGAATAATCGTGCTTGAATTTTTTAAGCAAATCAATTGCTACGCCTTGTGAACTACCAACACGATTTAACGTCATCACAATCACGTTTTCTGACCACAATTCAGCTTGCGTAAAAAAGTTTTGCGAACCTAATTTTTCACCGTTTGCGCCAAAATCGAGCGACAAAATAAACCGTTTTTCAAGTTCTAAAATTTCATAAAAATTGTCGTCTGTAAAACATTCACTTCCCAATACGGGTAAATAATTCGGCAAAAATTTTTGTACTTTTTGATAACCTGCATCAACCCAAAATGTGATTTTTGGACAGTCTTTTGCTACTTGCTCAATTAAACTATGTTGCCTGCCCTGCCCTGTAATCGCATCTAAATCAGCAATGTAAAACGTATCGAAAGCGTGCAACTGCAAAAAACCGTTTAACACCGAATAAATATCTGCTTTTGTCGTTAAGACGCTTTTTATAGGTTGATAATTTTCACGTTCACCGCGTTTTGCATGAACAACAACGCCATTTTTTAAATCTATTACAGGAATAACTTTCATCGTGAGGTAATCAATCTTTGAAATTTATGGTTGAACTTCCGAGCTGCACGCTAACATTTGACTCTTTAAAAGAGTCGTTTTGCGTTATTCGCGGACGTTTTTATAAAACTTTTTTGGCATGAGTTTTTTTGTAGCAAGACAATAAAAAACCCGCTAAGTTAGAAAACTTGCGGGTTTTTGTATTATTTGTAGATTTTTAAAACTTATAATTGGTCGGGACGATAGGATTTGAACCTACGACCCCTTGTCCCCCAGACAAGTGCGCTACCAAGCTGCGCTACGCCCCGACATCTCTTTTGATTGTCTCATGAGTTGCTAGCCTTTTCAAGGTGCGTGACAATGCACGTTTCATTCAATAACTTAAATAAATCGTGATTACTCAAATTTTTCCTCCTGCTATTTTTCTTATGGGACCTACTGCTTCAGGCAAAACCGCCCTTGCCGTCCAACTCGCGCAAGCCTTAAATGGTGAAATTATTAGCGTGGATTCCGCCTTGGTTTTCAAGGAGATGGACATCGGCACAGCCAAACCCACTTTAGAAGAACGTGGTGGTATTCCACATCATTTAATCGACATTCTCGATGCCAGTGAAGCCTTTTCAACGGGGCAATTTCGCTCTCAAGCATTAGCGTTAATGGCAGATATTACGCAGCGCGGGAAATTACCGATTCTCGTCGGCGGCACCATGCTGTATTTCAACGCCTTGACACAAGGTTTAGCGGAATTACCGCCTGCAAATACTGAAATTCGCGCTCGTTTAGATATTGAATTAGAGCGAGACGGCAAACTCGCGTTACATAATCGTTTAGCCCAAATCGACCCGCAAGCTGCAAATCGAATTCATCCTAACGACCCACAACGTGTGCAACGGGCATTAGAAGTTTTTGACCTCACAGGCAAAGCCATGAGCGATTTCTTTGCTGATAATGGGCAATCGTTGCCTTACAACATTCACAAATTTGTGATTGCGCCGCAAGACCGAAAAATTTTGCACGAAATTATCGCGTTACGGTTTCACAAAATGCTTGAACAAGGCTTTTTAGCCGAAGTGGAAAAGCTGGTTTTGCGCGGTGATTTGAACGACAAAATGCCTGCCATTCGCGCTGTGGGTTATCGAGAAGCATGGTCGTATTTTCAAGGCGAATACGATTTACAGACAATGACAGAAAAAGCCATTATCGCCACGCGCCAACTTGCTAAACGTCAATTCACTTGGCTACGCCGTGAAACCGATGCACACACATTGATTACAGGAGAAACGGATTTATTGGCACAGGTTTTGAAGCGCGTAAATATGTTAAGATGACGCAAATGTTACCCCTTCACTATTTTCAAAATAATCCCCGTTGAGTTGTTTCAAAGGAAAAAAATAAATGAAAGCACCCCTTCATATCGCTGTCACTGGAGCAGCTGGACAAATTAGTTATTCACTGCTGTTTCGCTTGGCGGCTGGGCATTCATTTGGCAAAGACCAACCTATTTATTTACATTTACTTGAAATCCCCGCTGCAATGCCTGCTTTAGAAGGTGTTGTAATGGAATTGAACGATTGTGCAAGCCCGATTGTAAGCGGCATTGAAATGACGGCAGACCCACTTGTGGCGTTTAAAAATGCAGATTATGTTTTTTTAATTGGCGCACGACCGCGTACGTTAGGAATGGCTCGCAAAGATTTGTTGCAAGTGAACGCGGAAATTTTTTCCACTCAAGGTAAAGCCTTAAATGCCGTTGCCAATCGAAATGTAAAAGTGCTTGTCACAGGAAATCCCGCTAACACGAATGCGCTCATTGCATTAAAAAATGCCCCCGATTTATCGCCTAAAAATTTCTCTGCAATGAGCCGCTTAGACCACAATCGCGCAATCAGCCAACTTGCTGAAAAATGTGGTGTTTTAACCACTGACATTAAAAACATGACGATTTGGGGTAATCATTCTGGCACGCAATATCCCGATTTACATCATGCAAAAGTGCGTGGACGCGACGCGCTTTCACTCGTTGATGATGCGTGGTTTGTGAATGATTTTATTCCAACCGTTCAACAACGTGGCGAAGCGGTGATTAAAGCGCGTGGGCAATCTAGCGCGGGTTCAGCGGCAAATGCCGCGTTAGACCAAATGCGCGTTTGGGCGCACGGCACGCCAGATAACGATTGGGTGAGCATGGGCGTAATTTCAGATGGCAGTTACGGCATCGAAAAAGGCTTGATGTATTCCTTCCCTGTGACGGTTGAAGATGGCGAAATCCAAATTGTGCAAGGCTTATCCATCAATGAGTTCAGCCGCTCTCGTATGCGTTTAACCGAAGACGAATTAAAGCAAGAACGCAACGCAGTAAAACATTTATTCTAAAAGTCCTCCCATTTACTTTTCATTAAAAAACATGACAAACATTCATTCAGACAAAATTTTAATTCTCGATTTCGGTTCGCAATATACACAGTTAATCGCACGCCGAATTCGTGAAATCGGTGTGTATTGCGAAATTTATTCATGCGAATGCACCGATGCTGAAATTCAAAATTTTGCGCCGAAAGGCATCATTTTATCGGGTGGCCCTGAAAGCGTGACAGAAGGTCACACGCCGCGTGCGCCGCAAAGTGTGTTTACGTTAGGCATTCCCGTTTTAGGGATTTGCTACGGTATGCAAACGATGACCGAACAACTCGGCGGCAAAGTCGAAACCTCTGACCATCGCGAGTTTGGTTACGCACAAATTCGAGCGCGTGGACATTCCAAATTGTTATCGGGCATTGAAGACCATCTTTCAGAAGAAGGTTTTGGCTTGCTAGATGTTTGGATGAGTCATGGCGACCGCGTGGTGGATTTACCTGAAGGATTTAAATTGATTGCCAGTTCAGACGGTGCGCCGATTGCGGGTATGGCAAACGAAGACAAAAATTTCTACGCGCTGCAATTTCATCCAGAAGTCACACACACCAAACAAGGTGGACGGATTTTGTCGCGTTTTGCGTTAGAAATTTGTGGTTGTGCGGCACTTTGGAATTCGAGCAACATCATCGAAGACAGCATCAAAGCTGTGCGTGAAAAAGTCGGCAACGACGAAGTGATTTTAGGGTTATCGGGCGGTGTCGACTCGTCGGTAGTTGCGGCGTTGTTGCACAAAGCGATTGGCACACAGCTTACTTGCGTGTTTGTTGATACGGGTTTATTGCGATTGCACGAAGGCGACCAAGTGATGGCGATTTTCGCGCAACATTTGGGCGTAAAAGTGATTCGTGTCGATGCCGAAGCGCGTTATTTAGCAGCGTTAGCAGGTGAAAATGACCCAGAGAAAAAACGCAAAATCATCGGTAATTTGTTCATCGAAATTTTTGATGAAGAAGCGGCGAAACTTTCTAACGCAAAATGGCTCGCGCAAGGCACGATTTATCCTGACGTGATTGAATCGGCTGGTGCGAAAAGTGGCAAAGCGCATCTCATCAAATCGCATCATAACGTGGGCGGTTTGCCTGAAAATATGACCTTGAAATTGGTCGAACCGTTGCGCGAATTGTTCAAAGACGAAGTGCGAAAATTAGGCGTGGAACTCGGTTTGCCAGCGGATATGGTTTATCGTCATCCGTTCCCAGGGCCTGGTTTGGGCGTGCGGATTTTGGGCGAAGTGAAAAAAGAATATGCGGATTTATTACGTCAAGCCGATGCCATTTTTATCGAAGAACTTTATAAAAATGACTTGTACGACAAAGTGAGCCAAGCGTTTGCAGTGTTTTTGCCTGTGAAATCCGTCGGCGTAATGGGCGACGGGCGACGTTATGATTATGTGATTGCGATTCGAGCGGTGGAAACCATTGATTTTATGACTGCACGTTGGGCGCATTTGCCGTATGAATTTTTAGATTTGATTTCGCGGCGCATTATTAACGAAGTCGCGGGAATTTCGCGGGTCACTTACGATATTTCTGGAAAACCACCTGCCACGATTGAGTGGGAATAAATTAAATTGTAAAGAAACGCCTGCTTGATGTGGGCGTTTTTTGTCGTGATGACTAACGGAATTATTGAATGAAAACGCCCACATTTTTTATATCTTCAACCATTTATGATTTTAAAGACCTTCGTTCTGCGTTGAAATTTTACCTTGAAGAACAAGGATGCAAAGTAATGGCATCAGAGTTTAATGATTTTGCAACATCTTCAGACGCTCATTCTTATGATGCGTGTCTTGAAGCCATTAAAAGTGCCGACTATTTCATTTTACTAATTGGCAGTAGAGTTGGTGGCTGGTATGACAAAGAAAATCGCATTTCTATTACTCAACGAGAATACCGTGAAGCGTATGAATTACAGAAAGCAGGAAAGATTAAAATTTTTAACTTTGTACGTTCTGAAATATGGAATTTAAAAGATAATCAAAAGGAGCTTGAAAAATATCTTGAATCTATTTCTTTGGATAAATCAGTCAAAGAGGGGATTATCAATCGCCCAAGTAAAAACATTGAGGACGCTAAATTGATTTGTGAATTTATCGATGAGGTCGGGCGAGTACAAGATACAAAACTAGCTATCTCGGGAAATTTGACCGCACCTATTGCTAATTGGATTCATATATTTGATGGTTTTAAGGACATTATCGATGCTTTAAATACACAAATCCCCATATTCGTTCCTGTTGAAGAGATGACAATGCGGCGACTTTTACGAAGGGAGTTACGAGAATTTTTACGAATGTGCTTACCCAAAATGCAAACAGGTATATTTTCACCGCTTAGAATTATTCAAAATTTTCATAAACAACATAAAATTACTGCCCCGATTAAAGCGAATGAAAGTGTATTTATCGATAGAAAATCGTGGAATGCAATTCAAATTTTAGCAATTCATCTTCTTCGAGTTAAATTAAAACCATTGATTATTGAACGTGTATTAGAGTCTCAAGTATTTTTGAAGTTTGATCGAACGATTGGATACAAAGAAACGCCAGTTTATGACGCTATTGCCTTGTTACAAAAAGAAATACAAAAAATGAATGTTGCCAACACAACAGAAACTATGGGAGTAGTTTTTTTACCTGCTAAATCAGATGAAATAAATGTAGATAAAACTAAATTACTGCCGCTCTTGCATGTGTTAGATCGATGGTCAAATATACTTGCATTGTCCAAAAGTATTTTAAGATATTTGGATACGAATGAATTTATACAACCTTCTTTACGTCCTGATTCGTTTATAGATGGGATGCAAGAGGAACTAGACCAAGAAATCCCGACAGATGAAGAAATTGACCAATTTGTTTTGGGTGGATAATTCCTAAAATCAATCATCCCTAATATAAACCTCCGTCAAAAACGTCAGCACACAGATAACCAAAAATAAAATTCACAATTCACTTTCGTTCTCATCGTAATAAGCAAAACATCCACGTCCATTGTGTTTAGCTTGATCAAGTGCAATGTCAGCTTGGTCAAGTAACTCATCGGCATGGATGCCA
>JAQTOT010000058.1 GCA_028713145.1 Methylococcales bacterium | reverse complement strand
CCCAACAATTGCGGGGTCTACACCTTGATAATTATTTGGGTCTTTGAGCAAACCATCCACATGAATTCCCGCTTCGTGACTGAATACATCACGTCCAATCAAACTTTTACGACTGCCAATCGTATCGCCCGAAGCCGTTGCCACTTGGTTTGATAACGCTGTGAATTCACGCAAATCTACGCCTGTTTCGATGTTGTAAAGTTGTTTCAAACCCACTACGACTTCTTCTAATGCCGCATTCCCAGCACGTTCGCCCAAACCGTTCACCGTTGTATTCACATGCGTCGCGCCACCCATCACAGCGGCTAACGTGTTTGCTGTTGCCAAACCTAAATCGTCATGCGCGTGCATTTCGATGTCCATGTCGGTGACAGCGCGTAATTTGCGAATCGCATCTAACGTACCGAACGGTTCACTGATTCCAACCGTGTCTGCAAAACGAATTCGACACGCGCCAGCCGCTTGCGCGGTCTGCGCCATTTGCGCGAGAAAATTACTGTCCGCACGCGAGGCATCTTCTGCCCCGACACAAACCTTTAAACCCGAATCAACCGCCGTTTTCACACAGCGGTCGATGGTGTTTAAAACCCACTCACGACTTTGTTTTAACTTGTGTTGAATGTGTTGGTCGGACGCAGAAATTGATAAATCCACCATTCCCACGCCCAAACCTAAACAATCTTGTAAATCACCTTCTCGCATCCGCGACCAAATCAGCAAATTGCTTGGTAATTTCAACGCCGCAATCGCTTTGATTTCGTCGCGTGCTTGCTCGCCCATTGCAGGGATACCGATTTCCAATTCAGGCACGCCTAAATCAGAAAGTTGTTTTGCGATACTTAACTTTTCTTCCAACGAAAACGCCACACCCGCCGATTGTTCACCGTCGCGAAGCGTCGTGTCGTCAATAATAATGTGGCGTGGCGTGTTCATGGCTTATTTGAAAGTTGGTGTGAAAGCGGCTTCAGGATTCGCGACAGGTTCATTTGTGACGCTATCCCAATACGGCGAGAGTTTTCGTAACACAGCGACAATATCGGGCATTACTTTCAACACTTCGTCCACTTCGCTCATGGTGTTGTAGCGTGAAAATGAAAAACGAATTGTGCCGTGTGCGGCAGTGTAAGGAATTTGCATGGCTCGCATAACGTGTGACGGTTCAAGTGAACCCGAAGTACACGCCGAACCGCTTGATGCCGCAATGCCTGCTTTGTTGAGCAACATCAAAATCGCTTCACCCTCGATATATTCAAAGGCAATATCGGTGGTGTTTGGCAAACGATTGTTTAAATCGCCCGTGATAAAACTGTTCGGAATTTGTTCAATGATGCCGCGTTCTAAACGGTCACGCATGGCTTTCACTTGGACGTTTTCATATTCCATGTGTTCAAGTGCGAGTTCGCAAGCTCTACCTAAACCGACAATCGAAGCGGTGTTTTCAGTGCCAGCACGACGACCGCGTTCTTGATGACCACCACGAAGTAACGGGCGATAACGTGTGCCACGACGTAAATATAAAACGCCAATGCCTTTCGGCGCGTGCAATTTATGACCTGAAATCGACAACATATCTATTTTGGTGTCTTGCAACATCATCGGAATTTTGCCGACCGCTTGCACCGCGTCCGTGTGAAACATCACGCCAGCGGCGTTTGCCATTTCTGCCATTTCGACGATAGGAAAAATTGTGCCTGTTTCGTTGTTCGCCCACATGACTGAAACGATGGCGACTTGATCAGAAAGCATTTTTTTATACGCTTCCAAATTCAAACGACCGCATTTATCAACGGGCAAACGGTGAATGGTGTAGCCTTCTTTTTCAAGGTTTTCACACAAATTCAAAATCGCCGCATGTTCAACAGTGGTGGTGATAATTTCTTTACGATTCGGTTGCGCTTTAATTGCCGACAAAATAGCCGTCGAATCGGATTCTGTGCCGCACGAAGTAAAAATAATTTCTGAATCGTGTTCAGCACCAATCAATTCTTGCACTTGTCCGCGTGCTTTTTTCAGAGCTTTCGCTACGCCATCGGCAAATTTGTGAATTGAAGACGGGTTGCCATATTGTTCTAAAAAGAACGGAATCATCACGTCAACAACCGCAGGGTCAACTTTGGTTGTGGCGTTGTTGTCTAAATAAATATCAGGCATGACCCGCTCCTTGAATGTTCACTAATTTTTTCATTTCTGACGCTGGCACAACGCGGATAAATTCGCCTAACACTTCCATCAAACGTTGTTGAATTCCTGCAATCGTCATCGCGGCCATTTGGCATCCGTTACACGCGCCCGTCATGTTGACGTAAGCCGTGTTATCAATGACTTCCACGAGTTCAACATCGCCGCCGTCTGCCATCAATTGAGGACGTAACGAGGTTAAAACTTCTTCAATTTTTTTGATGCGTTGCAAATTGGTCAGCGGTGTTTTGACTTTTTCAACTTCCACTTTTTCAACAGGTGCGGCAGTTGGGTCGAATTTTTCGCCTTTTTCAGCCAATACTTTTTCTAAAATTGCTTCGATGTCTTCATGACACGCCGCACAACCGCCGCCTGCTTTAGTGAAGTTAGTCACGTCTTCAACGGTGCGAAGTTTGTTTGCCCAAATCATTTCTTCAATCATCACTGCATCAATCGCAAAACATTTGCAAATCAACGCGCCTTCTTCGTGGTCATCTTTCCATTCTTCGCCGCGATAATTCGCTACCGCCGCTTGTAATGCTTCACGTCCCATTACGGAGCAGTGCATTTTTTCAGGAGGCAAACCGTCTAATTGCGCGGCAATATCTTGGTTGGTAACTTTTAACGCTTCGTCTAAGGTCATGCCTTTGATGATTTCGGTTAACACCGATGATGATGCAATCGCAGAGCCGCAACCAAAGGTTTGAAAACCTGATTCTTCAATCACTTCGGTTTCAGGATTTACTTTCAACGTCAAACGTAACGCATCGCCGCAACTAATCGAACCGACTTCACCCACTGCATTGGCATCAGCGACCGCACCTGCATTTTTTGGTGTGAAAAAATGTTCTTTAACTTTATCTGAATAATCCCACATGGCAGTTCTCCTTAGTGTGAGTGTGGTGTGCAAGATTTAGATTCGCCACCGTTGTTATTGGTTGAAAACGACGTGCCGCAAGCGCAACTTTTTACCGCATTCGGGTTGGTGAATTTAAAACCTGAACCTTCCACGCTATCGAGAAAATCTACGGTCATGCCGTCGAGTGAAGGCAAACTTTCTGCATCCACGAAAACTTTGATTGCGCCATAATCCATCACAGAATCGTTTTCGGTTGGCTCGGCTTCAAGGCGCAAACCATATTGCAGACCCGAACAACCGCCGTCTGTGACTTCGATTCGCAAACCGCCTGTGGGTTTGTCTGAATTGGCGATAAAACGCTCTACAGCTTTAATTGCGCCATCGGTTAATGTAATCATTTGAATCTCCTAAAATGGTTTGGCATTGATTTTGTAGTTAAACGATGCAACCTATATGCCATGCAAAAAATTAAGGCTAACGCTTTGAAATTACTTAAATTTAAAACAGGTTTGTACGAAAAGCACCAGACTGTTTGAAACAATTACAAAGTTTTTGTAGGTTTTCCTACAAAATGACACAGGAGAACGAAATGAACGTAGAAGATTTAGATTTGGGTGATGTAGTTTTTGCGGCGCACGCGATTTTAGATGATGGCTCAATGCCTGATGCAGAAGATGGTGAAGTGCTTGCCGAGGCGGGAAGTCGCGGCGTGATTGTGATGAAAGGGCATCATGAAGAAGAACCCACGCGCACCGTTTTTTTAGTGCGTTTTGAAGATAAAGAATTGAATTTAGGTAATCCAATTGGCTGTTGGGCTGAGGATTTGGCTGTTGATAAATAAAAAATGATTAACCCCGATTTGCTTAGTTCGCTTAAAAAACAAATCGGGGAAAATGATATGCTTCGTACCTTGGCACATCATTGGGTATAGAGGACAGATTGAAAAATGCAAAAAACAAATAGTAATCAGTCATATCAACAACCTCAGTTAGTAATAGCTGCTATGGGCAGTGATGGAAAAATAGATACTTCATCTTATCAATCTTTGAATGAATGGAATAACGGAACATCACGAAATACTGAGTTATGTTCAAGAGTTTATGGACGTGAACTTGTTGATATATTAACAAATGAGCTTGGTTTAATTGATGTGGACGAAGAAGGTCTTTTAAGACACAAAATAGTTATAACACCAGACCCTCATGTTTCTGCTATGCGATTACTCGGCAAAATTGCCGAAGCAGTCATTGTTAAAAAGTGTAATGACGATATTTTTTCAAATAGATGCTGGGGAATGTATGCGCGAAAAGGAATGAGACCTCACAAATCTTTAGACAGCTTTAAGGCAGTTGGAACGGGATTAAATTCCGCTTATTTATGGTATCCAACAAAATACAATCCCACAAATACGCAAAGAGATATAGTTTGGATAAACAAAGAAAATCCAGTAGAAGAGTTGAAGCAAATTAGCAGGTTTAACAATAGTGCTGTATCCGCAGGAATTCAACTGAAAGTCAGTATGGACGGATTCAAGTATATTTATCGGAACGATATTGCAAGAGGAAAATATGAGGTACCACTTGTATATTTTGATCTTCGTGATGATTATTACCGACTGACGAATGCAATTTATGCTGAAGATAGAAGTGTAATAATTGGAACAGATATTATCAGAGGTAGAGATGTTGACCGAGAATGCCATGACATTTTGTTATCTTATTATTCATTGGTGTATGAACTTATTAGTGGAAGGTTAAATATAAATGATTTAATTCGAAATGAATTATTGTTTGATTCTTTTACTAAGGAAATTCAAGAACAACAAGACAAAAAGATAATAGTAGTTTGATTTTTTAAACAACTTTTCAAACATTCCCATCGTTCAAGTTGTTTTCCCCTTCAACATTAAAAATTCCCTTGTCATGAACGAAGAAAAAATCACAGAAACTTCCGCCGCCATTTTCAACTATCACAACCGCACAAAACATCAATTCAACGTTTACGCAAAAGCCCCTGAATTTTTAGATTGGGATGAACAACCGAATCCCTTTCGGCGTTGGACTGCCGCATGACGTGCTTTTGCTTTAAATTCTCGAATGCACCGCTTTTTCTAAGGCTTGGCGAATGAAGCGTTGATATGGAATGTTTGAGCGCGTGGCTTCTTGCTTGATGGCTTCGAGCAACGGGTCAGATAAACGCAAGGTAATACTGCGTTCTTTGCGTTGAAATTCAAACTGCATCGGCACTAACGCTGATAAATCGTATTCAGTTAAATCAGCGGTATCGATAAAATCTTCCGCATCGTTATCTGTTTTTAATTCGGGTAATTTCTTTTTCATAATAATCAATCTCTTTCTGGTGCATATAGCGTGAACTAATGGGGCGAATGTAAGTTTTTTCGCCGACTTTTCGCAATGTGAAAGCAACAAAAATATGTCGCCCTTCGTTTGTTACGCCAAGCGCGATATAGCGTTCTTCACTTTGTGAATGTTTCAGGTCTGGGAAAATGTGCAGTTTTTTGTGAAAAGCGGATTCAAGTTCAGAAAGTGATACCCCGTGTTTTTGACACTTGGTTTTGTTTCCGTCGTCCCAGTCAAAGCCTGTTATGTTTTTCATTTTCATGTTGCGTAGTATTCAACTTTGTACATACAACAGTCAAGATTATGGTTTGAATAAACTTCTTGCAAAGCCTAAATCAATAGCGTGAGATTGCCGCGAGCCAATACAAAAAAACGTGTGTTATTTCAATTTCGTTATTTTTTGCAACTTGCCAATTCTTGTTTTTATTGACAAACACACACACAAACAGCACCATCAAAAGCACTATTTAAAGTGCTATTTTGAAACAGGTTACAAAAATGAACACAATTAACGCGAATGAATTGAAAACAAGAGGTGTGTCGGCGATTGAATCGGCGTTGCAATATGATTCTGATGTGGCGATTACGGTTAGAGGCAAAACGCGCTTTGTGGTGGTAAATGTCGATTATTTTCAGCAGTTGCGCGAATGTGAATTAGAAAAAGCCGCCAGAGAAGCAAGAGAAGATATTGCCGCAGGTCGCTTTGTTGTTGAAACCGCTGCACAGCATAAAGAAAGGATTATGGCGAAATATGGCTTACAACTTGGTGATAACAGAGCGGTTTGAGGAAAAATTAGCGAAGTTTCTAAAAAAACACCCTGAATTAAGTAATCAATACTGGGACACAATGGCTTTGCTCGAAGCGAATCCTTATCACAATTCGCTTCGGCTTCATAAGCTGGTCGGGAAACTAAAAGGTTTGTTTAGCGTATCGATAAATGACAAATATAGAATCACGATTGAATTCATAATCGATGACAAAGAAATTATTCCTTTAGACATCACGAATCATTACAAATGAGAAAACGGGATGCTTGAACATTTTCAAGCCATAAAGGTCACACCATGAACGAAGAAAAAATCACAGAAACTTCCACCGCCATTTTCCACTATCACAACCGCACAAAACATCAATCCAACGCTTATGCAAAAGCCCCTGAATTTTTAGATTGGGATGAACAACCGAATCCATTTCGGCGTTTTAACGGTTGCGAAACCGTTAAATTGCCGCTGTTGAAGGCAGAATTAGCGTGTTTATTTTCGGAATTGGACTGCCCAACCAACATTAACGCTCAACCTTTAACGCTTGAAAATCTCGGTGCGATGCTGGAATTATCGTTTGGTTTATCGGCGTGGAAAGCGTTTGCGCCTGACCGTTGGGCGTTACGCTGCAATCCATCGAGCGGTAATTTGCATCCGACGGAAGTGTATTTGCTTTGCACGGACGCAAATTTATTGCCGTCGGGTGTTTATCACTACGTCAGCCACGACCATCATTTAGAACGTCGTTGTGAATTCACGGCGGCTGATGCGCCATCGGAATTGTATGTTGGATTGTCTTCGATTCATTGGCGCGAAGCGTGGAAATACGGCGAGCGAGCGTTTCGTTATTGCCAACATGATATTGGTCATGCGTTGGCGGCGTTGAGTTATGCGGCGGCGTGTTTGGGTTGGACGGTGGAATTATGCAGTGAAGCGACCGACGCTCAAATTGCCCAATGGTTAGGATTGAATCGCGCTGAGGAATTTGTGAAAGATGAACACGAAACCGCCGATTTGTTTTGCCGAATCCGAACGAATCAAAAAACGCCCGTTGATTTCGATGCGAATCGTTTGTCAGAAATCCTACAAAATGCCGTGTGGTTTGGAAAAGCCGAGCCGTTGAATGGACGACATTTTTATCGTTGGGCGATTATCGATGAGGTTTCAAAGCAAGCGGAAAAACTCACGAATTCTGTTGAACGCCTGCAAGCTCCGAGTTTTGAATTACCCAAACCGAGCCATGATTTGCCTGCCAGTCGTTTAATTCGAGGGCGACGTAGCGCACAACATTTCAACGGTAAATCTGAGCCATTGCCACGCGCCGATTTTTACCGCATGTTGACTGCGTTGTTACCGAATGCCAAACCGCCTTTTACGGCGTGGAATTGGTCGCCGCAAGTACATTTGTTTTTATTCGTGCATCGTGTGGAAGGTTTGGAATCGGGTTTGTATTTTTTGCCGCGTGATTCGGATGTTGTCCCCGAATTAAAAGACGCGCTTTCAGCTGAATTTTCGTGGTCTAAAGTCGATGCACCGTTTGAGTTTTATCAATTGGCGCAAGATGATTTTAAACAGGTCGCTCGCACGTTATCGTGTTTTCAACCGATTGCCAGCGATAGCGCGTTTAGTTTGGGAATGTTGGCGAACTTTTCAGAAAACGTTGAATCGGAAGCGTGGCGTTATCGGCGTTTGTTTTGGGAATGTGGTTTGCTCGGACAGATTTTGTATTTAGAAGCCGAAGCGGCTGGCGTGCGTGGCACGGGGATTGGTTGTTTTTTTGATGATGAAGTGCATCGTTTGTTGGGTTTGAAAAATGAACGTTGGCAAAGTTTGTATCATTTCACTGTCGGCGAACCGTTAGACGATAAACGCCTTCAAACGTTTGCAGCTTATGAGCATTTGAAACGTTTTTAGTTTAAACACAACAAAAGTTGTCGGGTTGTGAGAAAGAAAACAATTTTTTGCACGGTGAAATGACTTAAATGACTTGATTTTATTAGCTTTTTCTAACTGGATTGATTATTGCACCAGCAAAGTAATTACTAAATTGTTTAACAAAGGAATTACTTATGTTTGATGCTGTTTTTTCAGAAATTCTCACAGGACTTCATAACAATGAAGTTGTCCCATATTTAGGTTCAGGCGTTTTATTTGATGCAAAAAGTAAATTGAATGGTTTGCCCATGCCCGCCGATAGTGAAAGTTTAATTTTAGCCATGAACGGCGGCAAGCCGATGGCTCAAAAGTTAATGTATGAATTTCCCCGTGCGGCGATGAATCAAGAATTAAAAAAAGGACGTAACTTTTTGACCAAATTTCTTGATAAAACTTACGGTGAATCAAAGTGGAGCAGGGCAGCGGTGCATGATTGGTTAGCGAGTTTTCAACCGAATTATGTTATCGACATCAACCGTGACACGCAGTTACAAGAAAGTTATGCCAATAAAAAACACACGTTAATTGTTGGTCTAGCACGAATTGCGGCAACGCCGTTTCGTTTCAAAATTTTCCATTATGATGGTGAAAAGTACGCTGAAATTGAACAAACCGCTGTGGATGCGAGTTTGCCAATTTTGTTTAAACCAATGGGAACGCCGCTTCCAGAATCAAATTACATTGCCTCGGATGCTGATTATGTTGATTACATTACCGAATTGATGGGCGGTTTTGCGATTCCTGATTTTTTGAAAGAATACCGTAAAGGCAAGAAATATCTGTTATTTGGTTTGCCGCTATGCCGCGATTCTGAACGGATGGTGATGAGTGATATTGTGTATTCTGCCAGTGAACCGAAAGGTTGGTTTTTGCGTAAAAATCCCACGCCGAAAGAAATTCGTTATGCTGCAAAAATGGGTTTTGAATTGATTGAAGCCGATTGTCAGGATTTTTTGGATTTTGTGAAAACGAAATAACGCCTTCACTTTCCATTCAAACATAAAAAAGGCGGGGGCGTTCACCCGCCTTTTTTATGATTATCACAATGCAAATTGCAACAATGAAATACCTATCCAAACAAAACCGATAGTTGTAATCACAAAACTGGCGGCGGTGTAAATTTTCCAAAATGAATCTTCCCAAAATTTGGGATTAAACGCTGCAATAACAAAAACCATCGGATTGGCAATACCGCCTATCACGACTAACCAACAAGCTGTCACGGATAATGGCACTTTAACCGCATAAAATCCTAAGCAAAACAACGCCATCAAGGCAAAATCGATATGCGCTCTAATCAATGTTTTATAATCAGGCAAAAATTCGCCTTCAATGCCTTTAATCGGAAACCATCTTGCAAACGTCATCAACCATGCCGACGCTAAAACCGCAAAAATCATCAATGCCGCGCCTACTAACAAAATTTCCATTGTCTTGTCCTCATTTATTTTTTTGATTGTTAATTAGTATACAGACCAGTCTGTCTTTTGTGATTCAGTATACTGACCTGTATAGTGGTAATCAATCTATTTTTTTATCGTGTTTAGCCATGTCATTAACTTTAAAAGAAAGAATTTTAAAAGCCGCAACCGAGCTGTTTTACAGTCAAGGCATTAAAGCCACAGGCGTTGATACGATTGTGAAAGAAGCGAACACAACGAAAATGAGTCTTTATAAGTATTTTCCGTCTAAAGATGAATTGGTGGTTGCATTTTTGCGTCAGCGCGACGCAGATTTTACGGCGTGGTTTGTTGAGCAAGTGAATCAGAAAGCGGGTACCGCGCAAGCAAAATTATTAGCGATTTTTGATGTGATTGAAGAATGGATGGCAATTCCCGAATTTCGCGGTTGTGCGTTTATCAATGCCGCCGCCGAATTTCCAGTTGAAGGAAATCCTGTGCATCAAGTATCGGCAGAATTTTATGATAATTTTCGCGGTTATATCGCGGGGCTAGCGCAAGAATGCGGTGCAAAATCGCCTGAAGTTTTAGCGTTACAATTAAGTTTATTGATTGAAGGGGCAATTGTGTCAGAACAAATGAAACGGAATTCAGGAACAGCCATTCATGCAAAACAGGCGGCGATTGTTTTGATTGAGGAAAGTTTAAAGAATTGACACAAACAAAAAAGGCTGGTTTTTGCCAGCCTTTTTTAAATTTTACGAAATGTAAGCTAAATCAAATTTGTTTGCCGTTGCAAACAAACGTTTGTCGCGTGTCCATAATTTTGCATTAACAGCTAAACGTGTTGACGCTAATAAATGAGCATCAATAAAACCAATTCCTAAACCAAACAAAGCGTGATTTTCAATAAATACCTTCATTTCGTCGTTGAACGCTACGGGAGCTTGAGGCAAATTGTCCAAGGCTTTCAAAATTAACTGCCGTTTGCTCAAATTTCCTAACGCCAATTCACCTCGCACAAACGGATGTCCCAACACACGATTTGATTCGAGTAATTTTACCAACTCAGGTTCATTACTTCGTAAATGGTCAATCCACACTGAAGTATCTACTAAGACCATCATAATTACGCAATCGATTGACGACGTGAAATCTGCGTTAATTCTGGTTCGCTGCCGCCTAAATTTGCTAATCGTTTGGCACTTTCACGTTCAATCAAGGCTTTCAAGGCTTCGCGTAACAAACTGGTTCTGTCGCGCACATTCGATAAAAGTCCTGCTTCTTCTAATAAATCATCATCTAAAACAACGGTTGTTCTCATTTTGGATTCCTTATGAAGTTCTAAAATAGTCATCAAATGATGATTTATTTTGCATTTCAAATCAATCAATACAAACAAAAAAGGCTGGTTTTTACCAGCCTTCAATTTGTTCATGCCGACTTCTTCCAGCAATTTTTGATTTGTCTGACAACATAAGAATCATTAAACTAAACGTAGATTTCTAATTATATTTTGTACGTTTTATGAAAATTCTAAGCTCAACCGAAGTCAGACAAAATTTCAGTGCCGTGTTATCAAAGATAGACGCTGAACCTGTGAGTATTTCAAAACAAGATAAAACGATTGCCGTTGTGATGTCGCAAAAACGTTATGAGGAATTAAAACGTCTTGAAGATATTTTGTATGGAAAAGCCGCTGAATTAGCGATTCAAGAAGGTTTCGCTTCAGAAGCACAGACGCAAGATTTAATGAACAGCATTGCGTAATGAGAGATTACAAATTCACGAAGCAAGTCTTTAAAACGCTAACCGACTTATCAAAAAATGCACCGAAAATCGCCAGTCACATCAAAGAAATCATCACAAATTTGAGGCAAGATTTAATCGAAGGTGAAAGTTTGACAGGGTACGCGGAATTTAAAAAATTACGCGCTGGCAAATATCGACTGATTTACACGTTGCGTGGTGAAGTTTTACTGATAGCCATCATCGAAAAAAGAGAGACGGTTTATGCCACGTTTAAACATCTGTTCAAAAAATCGTCGGCTTTTGATGATTGAAAGCACAAACAAAAAAGGCTGGTTTTGAACAGCCTTTTTTACGCCCGATGTTTTGCAACTTGAATCAACCAGTCGTAAATGTGAGAATTCCAACAACGCAGCATCCAACAAAATCAAACGGATATTTTCATGCAAGAACAAAACGAAACCGAAAACCTAAAAAGATTCAAAGTAACAGCAGCAAATAAAGGAAAAAAGTTTTATTTTGAAGTTGATGCAACTGACCGAATCGCTGCGGGAAAACAAATTAAAGAAAAAGGTTATTTGCCTATTGAAGCAACAGAAAAAGTAGAAAAGTTAAAACAATTCAAAGTAACAGCATTAAACGAAAGTGGGGAGAAAATAGATTTAATAATCGACGGGCGAAACAAATTTGAAGCAGGAAACAAAATAAAAGAAAAGGGATATTTGTTGATTGAATCAAACGACATAGTAGAAAACGAGCTAGAAAACGGCAAACAGCAACATGATGCTTCCCCAAAAGAAACAACAAAAACGCTTGCACACTACACATTATCAATTTTCGTAATTCTAATTTTAGTGCGGGCTTGTTTAAGCGAAGATGATTCTTACACGCAACCTTATGCAGGAACATCTAACAATTCCGAATTGATAAATAGAGTTACGGACGAAAATTTTATTAAATCTACCCCAGATAATTCTGTCTATCGCAAAGCAGCTGAAACAAACAAAAGTGTTATAGAAGATGTTATAAAAAACGATTACTCAGAAAGCTCAGTTCAGGCAGGAAGAGAACGACTTAAATCTTCCATTTCAAACATTCGTTCAGATATGGATGAGAATATCAATCGTAAGTCCTATGAATCAGGATATTCTCTTGATGCAAGGCAAGAAGCGGCTCGTAGAATTTTAGTTCAGAAAGGCTACTCCACTAGAGAAGCGGAATTAACAGTTGATGCCATGACAGAAAGAGGATTATTACCAGATCCTCCTCGAAGATGACCTGTATTTATAAAACTATTTCCAAGTCTTCTCCAACCGTTGCGCCGACACAGGAATCGCCGTTTTCAACTGTTGCGCGAACAACGAAACTGCAAATTCTTCCAACATCCAACGAAACGCCTCCGTTTCAGGTGTAACGATTTCTTTTTTCAGCCGTTGCGAATGATTGCCTCGATTTTATTTTTACCTTCGCCAGCTTTCGTGACATGTTTCGCCTGTAATTTTTTCAAATCGCGCCCGTAATCGAACAACTGCCCTTCATCAATCACGCGAAAATTCATTTTTAAATGGTGGGTCATGCCCTCGAAACTCCACGCATTGAGCGGAATGGCTTCGCTCGTGAGTTTGCGTAATCGGTTGCCGAGCAGTTTTTGATTCGCCACATAAAACGGCGCGTTGCTGTGATAATCGTGGTCAATCAGTAATTTTTTACTTTGATAACTTTATTTTTGTTTATACAATAAATACTATGAAAATTACTTATGATGCAACCAAAAACGCCAAGAACATTGAAGAGCGTAACTTAAATTTTGAGCGTGTTTTAGATTTTGACTGGTCTTGCGCGGTTATTGAACCAGATACACGCAAAGATTATGGTGAAAAACGATTCACTGCTTACGGTTTGATTGATGGTCGCTTGCATTGCCTTGTATTCACACCAAGAACTGAAAGCATTCGAGTTATCAGTTTGCGAAAAGCTAACAAAAAAGAGGTTAAACGTTATGTACTTAAAAACTAAATCTGGTCGTTTGGTTGCATTACCAAGTGATGATGAAGATGCACAAATCAATCAGCAAATTTTAAATGATCCCGATGCTTTTGAAGCAGATGATAATTTTTTTGAGCAAGCCCGCCCCGCTTCTGAAGTCTTAAATGAACTATTTAGCCCAGAAATTGCCGCTGAAATGCTACGTCCTAAAAAAAGCGGTAGACCACATTCAGAAAATCCCAAAATTTTTACAGGCATAAGACTTGATGCCGATGTTTTAGATTCCTTCAAATCTACGGGTAAAGGTTGGCAAACCCGCATGAATAATGCACTTAAAGAATGGTTACTTGAACATCACGATTTTAAACACGTTTAGCACAAACAAAAAAGGCTGGTTTTTGCCAGCCTTTTTGTCACGCGACAAAATCAAATTTCAATCTGCTACAATAAACACGCAAGCGTTAAAATCCACCAGATTAACTTTAAATTAGGCTTACTCATGGAACAACAAGTAATAGAAACACCAGTTGAAGCAGTCAAAGAAACAACAGAAGAATTTTCTATCATGTTTGATGGTATAAATGAAGGTGATTCGCCGACAATGGCATCATGTACTGGATGTGGAAATACATACTTTTTTGCAATCAAACTAGCCCTTTAACAAAAAAATAAAACCGCCAACTATTTTACAGTCAGCGGTTTTATTCAAAACAAGGAAAGTGGATGTTGTTTTTTTCATCTGCATCAGATCAGTATTATGGTTACGATGCACTCAGCAATAAAATAGTTAGTATTCCTATAAAGTGGGTGGAAAAAATCCATTTAGGACAAAGCGATACCATAATTGAACATTTAGAAGCAACAGGTGTTATAAAAAATGAAAGTTTGCTAATAGAGGGGCTGGAACAAGATTGGCATCAGAAATCAGACAAATTAGGAACTCTCACCCTCAATGTGACTGATGCGTGTAATCTTCGTTGCACTTATTGTGCCTATTCGGATCATTATCCATTTGAACGTTCTCACGGCAAGTCAGTTATGTCGTTCGATGTTGCTAAAAAATCTATTGATTATTATTTAGCTAATACTCAAAACGTCATTTTACGTCGTATATCTATCTATGGCGGTGAGCCATCATTAGCTAAAGAGTTGGTGAAAAAAATAGTCAGTTATACAAAGGTAAAAGCCGACAATGTTCTGTTCTCAATCAATACGAATGCTGCCGTTCTCATGCCAGATTCTTGGATCGATTTTTTAGTTTCGGAACAAATGGAACTTCAAATTAGTTTAGA
>JAQTOT010000215.1 GCA_028713145.1 Methylococcales bacterium | reverse complement strand
AAAGAGCAAATACAGGTAACGTAACCGTGCCATAATTGCTGCGAATCCGCTTAAAATAAGTAGTGCGAAAAGCGGAAGCAGTTGCGAGAATTGTTGTAAAAGCAAATCGCCTGCGGTGAACGCTAAAGCGTAACCAATCATGAAAAAATAAAAATAATAATTAAGGAGAGATGAGGATGGCTAAACAAGTAATTGAAAAATGGATGCACAAATTTATTCCCGACCAAGAGGTGATTAAGCGTCACAAAAGTCTACAGTTTTTGGGCGATAAATTACACGACCCGAATTTGTGGCATTTAAATCGCAAATCAATTTCGATGGCATTTGCAGTTGGATTATTTTTTGCATGGGTTCCTACACCAACCCAAATGGCATTTGCTGCAGCGGCCGCTATTTACTTTCGCTCCAACTTGCCGATTTCAGTAGCGTTAGTTTGGGTCACAAATCCATTGACGATGCCGCCGTTATTTTATTTTGCGTATCAGGTGGGTTTAACTGTTCTAAATCAACCCGCGCAACCTGACTTTTCGCTTGATAGCGTGTTATCGGGGTTAGGCGATATTTGGCAACCATTTTTGTTAGGTTGTTTTATTTTGGGTGTGATTTCTTCAACGGCGGGTTATTTTGGAATGAAAGCCTTTTGGGCATATCACGTTAGAAAAAAATGGACAACACGCCATAATCAGCCCCGTTTTGCACGTTATCAAACGTTTAATGCCAACGTTTGGCGACGATAATTTATATTTTTACAGGTTTTTAAAATGAAAAAGTTTTTAGTTTTTGCTGGGTTGATTGGCGTTTCGCCGTTTATTTATGCGGCACAACCTGAACAACCTTGGTTGACTTATCCGCAAAGTGGCGCAACGTTGCCAACGAATCTGCCTGCGTTTTTCATGTGGGACAATACCAAAGGTTCAGGTGTTACGAATTATCGGCTAGTGGTTTCAACCGATGCGGCATTTAGCGGCTATAACCAAAAAACAAAATCGTGTACGAATACAACAACCTGTTTCACCGATAAAACGGCAAAGAAAAATTATGTATTACGACAAACAACTGACTCTATTTTAAAAAACGATACGAATTATTATTGGTTTGTTGAAGCAATGACGGCGAATGGCACGAGTGTTTTTGATGTGCGTGAATTTGCTTATGGTGCGCCTGTAACGCCTATTGATACACCTTTCACCGTGATTGCACCAAATATCACAGGCGTGTCAACGGATGTACCTTCTGTTGCGTCAGGTAATCCAATTATTATTTCTGCTGTACTCGATGGCACGTTGCCAACGGGTTATAACGTCAAAGTGGATTATGGGAATGGTTTAATCACGATGCCTGCTTCCGCAACAGGAGCGCAATACAGCGCAACACCAACAAAATCAGCGAGTTATTCAGTTGGTATTTATGACGACAAAAACATTTTAAAAAGCTACAAATTAACAGGTAGTTGTACAGTGACTGCCGCTGTGACAACAGGCACAGGCGGCACTGCAACAGGTAATGCCCCCGTTTTAACGCTCGTGAGTGATGCAACGGCTATTTCTACCGCTAAACAAGGCGTGACTTATACAGTTCAACTTTCAGCCACCGATGCGGATGCAAATTTAAAACAAATTGTGATGGATTGGGGCGACGGTTCAAGTGATACGGTTAATGTTGATGACGGTGTGACACGCGCATTGACACACATTTACTCTTCAGCTGCACCTTTTACATGGACAGCAACGGCTTATGATTCGACAAATTTAGCAAGTAATGTCATCACGCAAGCAGTGACCGTTTCCGCACCTGTTGTCACCGATCCAACAACGCCGCCTGTGGTTGAGCCTCCGAAAGCCCCAAGTTATAGCGCGATTAACAATTTGGGAAATCCCACAAGTAGCGCGACCGATTGGCATTGCACGTTGGACAGCACCAGCAATTTAATGTGGGAAGTAAAAACTGATGATAATAATTTGCACGATAAAGATTGGACATACAGCTGGTTTGAACCTGACACCACAAAAAATGGTGGGTATCAGGGCGGCTCAGAAAATGGTGGACGGTGCAATGGCGTTGTGAAATGCAACACCGACGTTTTTATTAAAGCCGTCAATGCCGAAAAATTATGCGGCAAAGAGAATTGGCGATTACCGACAAAACAAGAATTAGAAAAACTGGTTGTTTGCCCAAATGGTGAAACACCAAATCGCTCGGATAGTGAAACCAGCGACATTTGCCTTGAAACAAATCCACCGCTTGATCCCTACAATCCGCGTCCTTCGATACCTTTTATTGATACCGTTTATTTTCCCAACACGAAAACGGATTGGTACTGGACATCGGACACTTACATTCCAACACTTTCATCAGCGGCAAAACCGTTGACATCAAAACAGAAAAAACCTGTTTATGATTCAGCTTGGAATGTGAGTTTTTATGATGGACATGTTCGTGCGGATAATAAAGCGAATGCCGTGAAAGTTCGTTTAGTGAGCGATTAAAACTCTGTTATTCGTGATGGTGGCTGTCTTCGGGCGAAACAGTCACCGCTTCAACTGCAACGCCATATTTATAAACCATCAAACCACCTAAATCAGCACCTGCAATTAACACGCCTGCCAGAATTACAGATAACACATTATAAATTCCCCAACCTTCAACAGGTCGGCGCAATCGCCACGCGCTTAACGCAAGTGACAAACCTAAAATCGAAATTCCTAAATGTTCGTGACGTTCCATGATGTCGTGAACATTGTGTCCGTGTGGTACAGTTTCAGCGGCATGAAATCCTGCCCAAACCGTTAATGCCGCAAACGCTGTTCCCAAATAAAGTAAATTCCCTGCAAATTTTCGTAACTCCGATTTTTTCGTTGCTGTACCAATTAAATCAATGGCGACGAAAAGACTTAAAAAGGCAATCGGGAAATGCACCAGCAACGGATGAATGTTGGCAAGGCTTGCAATGCCTTCTAAAAAATTAGAGCCATTCGACGAGCCACCATTTGCAGTAAGTCCTTCAAGAAATCCTAAAAGCCCCGTCAACATTTCTAAAAGTTCGTTGTGACCATCGGCGTTGCCGTGGATAGAAAACGATAAATAGTTCATAAAACCTCAGTCAAAACGCCGTGCATCGGCGGGAAGTTTGTTAAAAATAGGATTTTTGATAATACCGTAATGCTCTGGATAATAAACGCCCGCTAAATGCAAACCGTCTGACGGTGCTGTCACGCCGCCTGATTTTCGACATTTCACATCAAGCAATTCTTGTGTCCACGAAACGGGCTGTTTTTCTGCACCGATAGCCATTAAAACGCCTGCGATATTTCGCACCATGTGATGCAAAAAGGCATTCGCCGATAATTCAATAATTACTTTTTCATCGTTACGCTGAACATCGATGAAATACATGGTTCGAAACGGACTTTTTGACTGACAACCTTGAGCGCGAAATGAGGTGAAATCATGTTGACCGATTAAACATTGCGCGGCTTGGTGCATTTTTTGTGCATCCAGTTGTGGCGCATACCATGTTGTTTGTCGATTT
>JAQTOT010000057.1 GCA_028713145.1 Methylococcales bacterium | reverse complement strand
GAAGCGGTAGATAGATTAGACCCTTTCAAGCGTGTCACACCACCAAACCGAGAGTTGATTGCTCAAGGAATAGGTAATATCACGTCAGGATTACTCGGCGGATTACCGATGACACAAGTAATTATTCGCAGTTCCATCAACATTCAATCAGGCGCAAAAACAAAAGCATCAGGATTTATTTCAGGTGGTTTGCTGTTTATCACGGTTTTGTTTGTTCCCGAATGGTTAAATAAAATCCCGCTTGCCAGTCTTGCGAGTATTTTGTTGGTGGTTAGCTATAAATTGATGCGTCCTAGAACTTTTAAAAAAATGTATCGCGCAGGAATGTATCATTTCATTCCCTTCATTTTCACGATTTTAGGATTGATTTTTACCAATTTAATTATTGGTGTTGTGATTGGTCTTGCCTGTGCGTTGCTTTCAATTGTGTTAGAAAATTACAAAGCGGCGTTTAATTTTCGAGAAACTCGCATCGGCAATAAAATTTTCTTTCGTTTGAATGAACACGTTTCTTTTTTAAGTAAGGCTGCGCTCAAACAAACGTTTGACCAGTTGCCTGCAAATAGTGAAATTGTGATTGATGCAACGCGCTCGAAATATCTGGATTACGATGTATTTGAAGTGATTCGAGATTTCAAAAAAGAAGCTCCGCTTAAACAGATTCAATTAACACTGCAAAACGTGCGCGGTTTTGGGATTTTAAAACCTGTTGAAAATGTGAGCGCACACACTTACGAAACGCAGCAAGCACTAACTCCGACGCAGGTTTTACAAATTTTAAAAGAAGGCAATGCGAATTTCGTGAATAATCTCGAATCGAATCGTAATTTTCTTGAGCAAGTCAACGACACGAGCGACGGGCAATTTCCGATTGCGATTATTCTTAGTTGCATGGATTCGCGTACCTCTGTTGAGCTGATTTTTGACCAAGGTTTAGGCGACGTATTTAGTGCGCGTGTTGCGGGGAATGTTGTCAATGACGACATTTTAGGCAGTATGGAATATGCGTGTGCGGTAGCAGGTTCAAAATTGATTGTGGTGTTAGGACACACGCATTGTGGCGCAATTAAAGGAGCTTGTGCGGGCGTTAAACTGGATCATTTAACGGGATTGCTTGATAAAATCCAACCTGCGGTTAATGATGTTTGTACAGTGCATCACGTTCATGAAATTGGACATGATGAACAGCTAATTCAAGAGGTTTCGGAAAAAAATGTACGGTTAATGGTCGAACAAATTAAACAGCGCAGCGTTGTCCTCACGAATTTATTGCAAGCGGGTAAAATCGATATTGTTGGCGGCATGTACGATATTGAAACAGGTAAGGTGTCGTTTTACTAAATCATCGCGCAAAAAAATCGTTGCTTGTTGCAACGATTTTTAAGGTTTTTTTCAAACTTGCGACTATAATTCGCGCTCGCTTTTAGGTGTCCGTTCCAAACGGAGTAAACGGGAATTTGGTTAAAGTCCAAAACTGCCCCCGCAACTGTAAATTAAGTGAAGCGTTCTTTTTTTATGTCACTGTGAATTCATGGGAAGACAAAGAACGTCTGGTTGTAAAACCGCTTAATAAGTCAGGAGACCGACCTAAATGTGTTTATTTCAGGGCAGCGGCGGGCTGTATTTGAAAGAAATTCACACACTCAAACGCCAGTTACGTTGTGGTTTTCTTTTGCCTTTTGCTGCCCATTTCTTCATTTACATTTTGTGCGGGCGGCACAAAAAAGGACAAACAACAATGCAAAAAATCCTATTTCCCACGCTGTTATTAGCGAGTTTTACGCCATTACACGCGCAAGAATCACTTCCCGAAAATTTACCTGAAATGGTGGTTACGGCAACGCGCTCAGGCGAAGAAGCAAAAAATCAACTTGCTACAGCGGCAACAATTTACACGCGAGCCGACATTGAACGTTTGCAAGTTCGCACTTTGCCTGAATTACTGCGCGGCACAACAGGTGTGGATGTGGTGCAAAATGGCGGCTACGGCAAATCAACAGGCGTTTTTATTCGCGGCACAAACGCGGATCACATTTTGGTGTTAATTGATGGCATTAAAATGGGGTCTGTGACGACAGGCACCGCTGCGTTTGAAAATATCCCAATGGAAAGCGTTGAACGTGTCGAAATTATTCGTGGTTCACAATCGAGTTTATACGGCTCCGAAGCAATTGGTGGTGTGATTCAAATTTTTACTCGAAAAGGCGGTGACAGTGAAACGCCAAAATTCACGTTGGATGCAGGCGGCGGTTCATACTACACACACCGCAGTGCAGGTACTGCAAGTGGAAAATACAAAAATGCGTGGTACAGCGTTGGTGCGTCACATTTAGGAAGTGAAGGTTTTTCCGCCAAAGTAAAACCTGCCGACCAAGATAAAGATGGTTATCAAAATACGGCGGTGAATGCGAGAGCAGGATATAAATTCGACAATAACGCAGACGTTGAAGCGAGCTTTATGCGAGCGCAAGGAACGAATGAATTTGATGGTTTTGGCGAGGATAATAGCGAATTTGTGAATCAAGTGATTGCGTTATCAGGCAATGTTGATGTGATGAAAAACTGGCGTTCGACGCTGCGATTAGGACAAACCAATGATGAGTCACAAAATTTTACCTCGGCTGGAAAATTCACTAGTTTGTTTGATAGTACGCGCTGGAATGCAAGTTGGTTAAATCAATTTCACGTTACCGATCAACATCAGTTGATTGTCGGTTCAGATTATCGTTTTGACGAAGTGAATAGCACCACCATTTATCAACAAAAATCACGTTATGATGTCGGCGTTTTTGGCGAATTGCACAGCCAATTTTTTACTGATCATTTTGTGAATGCCTCGGTACGCTGGGATAACAATGAAGCGTTTGGCGATTATGTAACAGGCAGCGTCGGTTGGCGTTTCAATTTGAAACACGGTATTAGCGTGTTGGCGAATTTTGGCAATGCGTTCAAAGCCCCAACGTTCAATCAACTTTATTGGCCAGATACTGGTTTTGGCGGTGGAAATCCAAATTTAAAACCCGAAGAATCAAAGTCGTATGAAACTGGTTTAATCGGTGAACATGACTGGGGAAACTGGGAATTACGCGCTTATCATATCGATGTGGATAATTTGATTTCGAGTTGGCCGCCGCAAAATATCGGCAAAGCGCAAATTGAAGGTATTGAAGCCGAAATTGGCACGGAAGTTTATGGTTTTCGTCCAAAATTAACCATGAATTTGCTCAATCCTGAAAACAAATTAACGGGACAACGTTTGCCACGTCGAGCCGATAAAACCTTAGCATTTGATTTATCTAAATCGTTTGCGGATATTGATTTAGGTGCAGCGGTGATTGCACAAGGCAATCGTTTTGATGACGTGGCAAATAAAACGCCTGTTGGTGGTTTTGTGACAGTCGATTTGCGCTCGGCGTATCATTTCAATAAAAATTGGACGTTGAGCGCGAAACTGAACAATTTGCTCGATAAAAATTATCAAACCGTGAATACTTACAATTCGCCAGATCGAAACTTTTTTGTCTCAATTCATTACAACAATTAACCGAGAAATTTTATGAACACAAAACAAATTTACCGTTATTTACCTTTGGTCGCTTTAATGGGCGCAACACGAATGCACCATTTTGGCAGTGCATTTTCGCTACCTGATGCGTCACTTGCGGTGTTTTTCTTAGCAGGTTTATTTTTCAGTTCACGCCGTTTTTTTATTGCGTTATTGCTTGAAGCAGGTTTGCTTGATTACGTTGCAATTTCGCATTTAGGTGTCAGTGATTTTTGCGTTTCACCTGCTTACGTTTTCTTGATTCCAACCTATTTTGCCATGTGGTTTGGTGGACGTTTAGCCGCCCATTTCAAATCGATGCAAGGGACTGAAGTGACGCTTTCTATTCCCGCAATGGCAACGTTATTGGTATCGACAACCACCGCATTTTTACTATCAAACGGTAGTTTTTATTGGTTATCAGGTCGTCATCCAAATGGCACAATGACAGAATATGTTGAACGTGCTTTGCATTACTATCCACCTTACGCGGGTTATGCGGTGATGTACGTCGTTTTGGGATTTGCCGCAGTGAAAGTAATCAAAATGTTGCCTGATTTTAAAGCATCTAAAACAGCGTAATTTTCCAAAAATTAGCGGTTTGCAAATTTTGTAAGCCGCTTTTCAATTTTCTAATAACTATGACTTTTCACGGCGGTAACATTTACGCTTTTGCAGAGAAATTGGGCTGCAACGCAAACGAAATTATCGATTTTTCATCCAACATTCATTTTCAACAAGCCGTTGATTGGCGAGAATTGCCGTTTAATCTCCAGCCTTACGCTGACCCGAATTACACCGATTTAAAACACGCTATCAAACAGCGTCACACTTTGGCAGAAAATGTTGAAATCGAAGTTTTTAATGGCGCAAGTGCGGCAATTTTTGCTTTGCTTCGGCTTTTAAAACCTGAAAATTTGGTGCTTTATGCGCCGATATTTAGCGATTATGCGCGTGTTGCTGAATCGTTAAATTGCCATTTGCAGGTTATCAATCGTTTTGACAATGATTTATTTGCCCCCGTTCCTGAAAACAGCACGATTATTTTCGTAAATCCGTCTACACCTGATGGCAAACTTTATGATTTGGCAGCTTTGTTTGCTCATTGGAAAGCGACAAACAGCACGATTATTGTCGATGAATCGTTTTTAGATTTTTGCGACGCACCGTCGATGATGCAATTTTTGGGTGAATACAAAAAACTTTTTGTCGTGAAATCGCTGTGTAAATTTTACGGTTGTGCAGGCGTTAGAGTGGGTTTTATCGCAGGTTGTAACGAATGGATGAGTACGTTTAATCATCATGAATCGTCGTGGCGAATTTCAACGTTTGATAATTTTTATATGCAAGCCGCATTGCAAAATACCGTGTTCATTGAACAAACACGAACTGAGACAAAACGTCTTCGTGAAAAATTGGAACAGGTTTTAATCAATTCTGATTTATTTGAAAAAATTTACGAAGGCTCTGCAAATTTCGTTTTAGTGCGTATCAAAAATGAAAATTTACAACTTCAAAAAGAACTAGCGCAATTCAAAATCTTGATTCGTGAATGCGACAGTTTTGATTTTTTAGATGCGCGTGACATTCGTTTTGCAGTGAAATCGCAAGCCGATATTGAAAAGCTCGCTCACGCGTTGGCATCGATTCATGTTTGAACTTGCACTAGCCGCCTATTTCATCGACAAATTGTTTGGTGAATTGCCGTGTAAACATCCCGTGATGTTTATGGGTGATTTTATTTGTGGATTCGAAAAACGTTTTTACCAAGACAGTATTTTTCGTGGTGCGTTGTTGGTTTTGAGTTTGCTTTTGACGACGTGGCTGGTGAGTTTTGCGGTGATTCAACTTAGCGCATTGTTACCAGAAAATCTGCAATTTTTGGTATTAGCGATTTGTGCGTCTACAGGTTTAGCGATGAATATGTTGTATTCAAGCGTAAAAAATGTGGCAGAAAGTGACCAACCACAAAATGCGGTTAGTCATTTAGTGAGTCGTGATACAGAAAATATGACTGAAAATGACGCTTACAAAGCTGCGCTAGAAACGTGGGCAGAAAATTTAAGTGACGGTGTAATTGCGCCGTTGTTTTATTTGACGCTGTTTGGTTTGTCGGGAATTGCGATTTATAAAGCGATTAACACAATGGATTCAATGATTGGTTATCGCACCGCGCGTTATGAAAAATTTGGCAAAGTGGCGGCGCGTTTAGATGATGTCGCCAATTATATTCCTGCACGTTTGACTGCCATGTTAATTGCTTTGTTGATGCCAAATAAAAAACACAGTCTGCAAATTTTGTGGCGTGATGGGCATAAATTAGAAAGCCCAAACGCAGGTTATCCGATAGCCGCATTAGCAGGAAGTTTGCAGGTTTCGCTCGGTGGCGCAGCGCACTATCACGGAAAATTAAAACTCAAACCTACATTAGGTGATGCACTTAATTCTATTTCACGCGCGACAATTCAACAGGCGTTAACATTACGTTGGCGGCTTGATGTCGCGATTTTCGTATTTTTTAGCATTGCCATTTCAAATCACTTTTAATTCAAAATAAGCGTCAATAATGACTACAAAATGTCCCGCTCTTTTTATCACCGCGCCTGCTTCGGGTCATGGTAAAACCTCTATCACCGCTGCTTTAGCACGCTATTTCACACGAAAAGGTTTGCGTGTACGGTGTTTTAAAACGGGCGCAGATTTTATTGACCCGACGATTCTCTCAAGGGCATCGGGGCAAGCTGTTTATAACTTAGACACTTGGATGATGGGCGACGCGCATTGTCAGCAATTACTTTATGACGCGGCTGAAAATTCAGATTTATTGCTCATTGAAGGTGCGATGGGGTTATTCGATGGCAACCCAAGTAGCGCGGATTTAGCCAAACGATTTGGTGTGCCATTGCTTGCGGTAATTGATTCCAGCGCAATGGCACAAACATTTGCCGCTGTTTTACACGGACTTGCCACATTTTGCCCCGAATTAGTTTTAAAAAATGCCGTCGCAAATCGTGTTGCTTCGCCTTATCACGCCGAATTAGTGAAATCTGCTGTGCCGAAATCTATTCGGGTCGCGGCGATTGCTCGCAATGACGAGGTGTCTTTTCCTGAGCGGCATTTAGGGTTGCAAATGGCAAACGAATTTTCTGATTTAGAAAAAAAATTAGATTTGCTGGCAGATGAAATTGAAAAATCGGATTTACGCGAATTGCCACAATCTGTCATTTTCGAAGAACCCGTGCAACAACAAAAAATTTCAGCTGATTTTGCAGGTAAAAGAATTGCGATTGCCCGTGATGAAGCGTTTTGTTTTTTGTACGAAAAAAATGTGGCGTGCTTGCGCGAATTGGGAGCAAAAATTTGTTTTTTTTCACCCTTAAAAGACAGCGTATTACCTGAAGCGGATGCAGTATATTTGGTTGGTGGTTATCCCGAATTACACGCAGCAGCATTGAGCAAAAATCACGCAATGCGAGCCTCGTTAAGAAATCATGTTGAACAAAACAAACCGTTATTTGCTGAATGTGGCGGAATGTTGTACTTGAGCGAGAGGTTAATTGACCTAGATGGTATAGAACATGAAATGTTAGGTATTTTGTCTGGCGTTGTGACGATGCAAAAAAAATTATCGGCTCTTGGATTGCAAGAAGTCACGTTCAATCAACAAACTTTTCGCGGTCATACGTTTCATTATTCGACGTTTCAAACGTCGCTCACACCGATTGCTAATGCAACAACACCCGATGGACGAATGGGGGAGGGTGTTTATCAGCAAGGCAGCGTGGTTGCTTCGTATGTGCATTTTTATTTTCATTTTAATCCGCTTGGCGTAAGCGCGTTATTTCCAAATTTAGCGAATCCAAAATCAGCAAATTCTTTTTCAAAATCAGAACAGACCGCTATTTACAAAGCCATTTATGAACGTCGTGATATGCGCCATTTTTTGCCGCAACCGATTTCAAGCGATATTCTCAAACGATTATTTCAAGCCGCCCATCACGCGCCGAGTGTTGGATTTATGCAGCCGTGGCGATTTATTCGCATCAGTTCACAGGAATTAAAAACGCAACTTCACGCGCTTGTTGAGCAAGAACGTATTTTGACCGCGCAAGCCTTAGATGAACGCAGCGATGAATTTATGAAATTAAAAGTCGAAGGGATTTTAGAGTGTGGCGAGGTTATTGTGGCGGCTCTTTGTGAGCAGCGTGAAAAACATATTTTTGGACGACGTACATTGCCCGAAATGGATATAGCCTCGCTTTCATGTGCAATTCAAAATATGTGGCTTGCGGCGCGAGCCGAAGGAATTGGCATGGGCTGGGTGTCGATGTTTGAACCCGAAGCCTTAAAAACGTTGTTACAAATGCCTGCTGATAGCAAACCATTAGCGATTTTATGTTTAGGTTATGTGGAAGAATTTTATGAGAAACCGATGTTAGAACAAGAAAATTGGGCAACACGAGCTAACGTGGCAGATTTTATTTTTGAAAATACATGGGGGTGAATCATGATGTTACATTTTTCCATTTCGCCGTTGAATAACGACAAAAAAGCCGCGTTGCAGAGCAAAATCAACCATAAAACAAAACCGCTTGGCGCATTAGGGCAACTCGAATCACTCGCGCTGCAAATCGGTTTAATTCAAGATTCGCTTTCACCTGTTTTGCAAAAGCCGTGTATCGTGGTGTTTGCTGGCGATCACGGCATTACTACGGAAGGTGTCAGTGCCTATCCGCAATGTGTCACCGCGCAAATGGTGACGAATTTTTTAACGGGCGGCGCGGCGGTGAGCATTTTTGCAAAACAAAATGATTTAAGTTTGATTGTCGTCGATTCGGGTATTAACGCGGATTTACCCCCGCATCCAAAATTACACAACGCCAAAATTGCCAAAAGCACACGCAATTTTTTACACGAATCGGCAATGACAAAAATGCAATGTTTAGAAGCGATAAATAGCGGTGCGGCGATCGTTTCGGCGCGTTATAAAAACGGTTGTAATTGCATCGGTTTTGGTGAAATGGGCATTGGAAATACCTCATCGGCATCACTTTTAATGCACGCTTTCACAGAAATTTCTTTGCAAGATTGCATCGGACGCGGCACAGGACTTGATGACGAACAACTGGAAAATAAACATCGCATTTTGCAACAAGCCGCGCAATTTCATGCAAACGCTAAAACACCGTTGCAAATTCTTGAGGCGTTTGGTGGTTTTGAAATTGCCATGATGGTTGGCGCGTATTTGCAAGCCGCACAATTAAAAATGCTGATTATGGTGGATGGTTTTATTGCTTCAAGCGCGTTACTCGTGGCAGCAAAACTGTTTCCAGATGTGCTGGATTATTGCGTTTTCAGTCATGTTTCTGATGAAAATGCCCACGCCGCGTTGCTCAAAACATTCAATGCGAAACCGCTGTTAAATTTAAATTTGCGTTTAGGTGAAGGTTCGGCGGTCGCGTTGGCTTTTCCGTTAATTCAATCCGCCGTCACTTTTTTAAATGATATGGCAACTTTTGAAAATGCAGGCGTGAGCAGTGTTCTCGCGTGAATTATTTTTGCTCGCCGTGAGTTTTTACACGCGCCTTCGTATTTCTACGCCGCTGGATTATCAAAAATTAGCGCAAGCCATTATTTATTTGCCGCTAATTGGTTGGATTGTCGGCATCTTTTCAGGCGTAACATTTTTTGTCGCACAATTTTTTTTACCGCAAATAACCGCCATTTTACTTGCCATTACAGCAGGGATTTTCGTGACAGGTGCATTGCATGAAGATGGTTTAGCGGATGTTTGCGACGGATTTGGTGGTGGTTTTGAAAAAGCACAAATCCTAACCATTATGAAAGACACACACATTGGCGTGTTTGGTGTGTTGGGATTATTGCTTTCATTGGCGTTAAAAGTGACGACGTTGAATGAATTCTCAATGCCTGAAATTCCATTTATTCTTTTCGCAGGGCAGAGCGTTAGTCGTTTTGCGCCATTGCAACTCATGTTTTGTTACGACTATGCTCGCATTGAAAATAGCAAAATGGGCGCAGCAACCAAAAAATTAACATGGCGTGAACTTTTATTTGCCACGAGTTTTGCTTTCGCACCGTTGTTTTTTTTGCCGCTACAATGTGTATGGCTCATTTTTATCTTAATCGCGACGACTGCGTTATTAGGGCGATATTTTTTCAACAAAATTGGCGGTTACACTGGCGATTGTTTAGGCGCAAGTCAGCAATTTTCAGAAATTTTTTTTTATATTCTACTTAGTGCGATATGGAAATTTATTTAATTCGCCATACCAAAACCGTCGCGCAAACAGGACTTTGTTATGGTCGAACAGATTTAGAGGTTGGCGAGAATTTCTTAGCAGAAGCTAAAAAAATCAAAACAAAATTGCCCAAATTTGAAAACAGCTGTGTGATTTACAGTAGTCCGTTGCAGCGTTGCCAAAAACTCGCGGCGTATTTTTCCGATGCTAATTTGATTGATGAACGGCTGCAAGAATTGGATTTTGGTGATTGGGAAAATTGTCTTTTTGACGATTTACCGTCTGAAGAAGTGGCGAATTGGACAGAAAATTTTGTGGCTTGTTCGCCGCCAAATGGGGAAAGTTTCTCGAATTTGGTTCAGCGTGTTGACGCATTTTGGCAAATGTTACTTTCGCAAAATACTCAAACCGTTTTTATTGTTACTCATGCAGGTGTGATTCGGGCATTTCTAGCAATTATTTTGCAATTACCGCTAAAAAACGCCTTTCAATTCCAAGTCGATTACGGCTCTGTTCATAAATTACGTTATGTGGATGGTTATACTTATGTGGCGTATTTGAATCAATAAAAAGCCCACCAGCCACCGCATCGATATTTCCAGCGTGCGAGGTTTTAACTAATACAATTTTAAAAAGCACGTTTAGCAAAAGATTTGTTACACGGGCGCGAGTAAATTCGCTTTAATTGCCTCACGGTCAGAAACGGTGGCAATGTCTAGGCAGTTGCGTAATAAAATCAAAGTTTTTCTTTAATCGACATCACTGCAATATAAAGAATAGCTAGACCAGCAAATGCAATGTATGTTGGAGCATCAGATAGTTTTTCCATCGCAGTCGAATCAAAAGCTGCATAAACTAATAGACAGCCTGTTGGAACTGAACTGCCAGTAAAGCCAACGACCATGAGACTGTAAAGGTCACAGTCACGACCTCTACCCTTGTATAGCTTGAAAAGTAAAAATATAACAAAAAACAAAATACCAGTGGCTGTAGGTGCAAAGCGAATGACATTGTCAAAATTAAGATTTTGAGACATCTGCATCCTCCTCCTTCTCCTTAGCGTTACTTTCCACTGCAGCCCACCAGCCTAATGCAGAACCAGCAACTAAACCGATAGGACCTAATAATCCTCCAAATAATAAAGCACTGCCAATTGCAGAAGCTCCTAAAGTAGCAATGCCAGTTTTTTTTGACCACAACTTGCTTATGATGGAATTACGGTCAGATACCGTAGCAAGATCTAAACATTCTAATAACAATGAACGAGCCACAAAATAATCATTAATTGTTTCCAATTGAGCATCTGTCAAATGTCGTTCACTCGTGATATTAAGCCGATTTTGTAAAACCAGTGACTCTTTAACTTGAAGTTTAGATTGTACAACTTCAACTAATTGCTCATCGTTTTTGATTAAATCATCAATTGCTGTTTGAAATATACTGAAAAAATCATCGCCATCAGGTAATAAACTTGCTGTTAGTAAAATGACTTCACGCCAACGTGGTTCAATCATGTGTTGTAATAATTGCTTTTGTCTGTCAAGTTTTTCAGCAATGTAAAGTGCAGAAAAATACTCTTGAAAAATCAAATCTGCAAAGGAATAAATTTTTTGCGCTCGTTCAATAAAAATGCCGTGCTGGGCTTCAATAGCTTTTAACACAAGTTTGCCGTCTGGCGCGGTGTCAGTTTGTGGTAATTTTTTTAAGCCCCACTCTAAATAACCACTGAGTTCTTTTTCAGGAATTAAGTAATGATTATCGGTAAATGTTTTATGAGCAATTGCTGCAAACAATTGTTTTTTTAATTTGTGGCTTAAATTTTTATAAATTTCACCACGTTGAATTGAGCGCGAGGTATCCCACTTACGCAGTAGCGCGTCTATGGCATCTTCATACAATTCGGCGCGGCGGCTAGGAAATTCCATGGTATCGGCAAATGCTAAACACAACATGCCTAGCAATAACGGACTTTGAGCTAATTCACACAGCCCACGATGTTGTGCTTTTTTTAATTCTTGTGAAAATAATTCGCCTTTTTTAGGTTCAGCTTTAAACCATTTGCTAACAAAGACCTCGATTTGTTCGGGAGTGAAATCCGCTACTTCGACATAATGAAAACCGTCAAAAGAATAATCGGTGGCAGCAATGCGACAAGTAATCAAGCATTGGCTTTTGTCATAACGCTTACAAAAGTTTTGGATTTCTTTGCTAATACGCGGGTTGTGTTCCTTATTGACTTCGTCCAAACCATCAAATAACACAATGGCGTTGCCTTGCTCTAGTAAATACTCAATAAATAACGCTGCGTCAGGAAAACTACAAATGGCAAACTGCTCGGTAATGAATTCCATCAATGATTTTTTGGTGTCTGTCCATTCGCGTAAGGTAATAAAAATAGGTGTTTTTTCAATCTTTCCTTGTACGGCTTGCAGATTGATATATTTCATAAAGGTCGTTTTACCTGCACCTGGTTTGCCCAGAATGAATAAACGATGACTTGTTTCTTCTTGAACCAACGCAACACCATTATGACGTTCTAGCTCTTCGCCGTGTAATTTGTGATTATCGGCTTCATGCAATTGGTCAATGCTGTAACGCCGTGCGGCGAGTGGTTTATTGAGGATATATAAATCGGTGAAAATACCTTCTAATTCCGTAGGCTCTGGATTACCCAATACACGAGTTGTACCGTAGAGTTTGAGTGATTTTTCTTTGTATCGTTGCTCGGCTTTTTGCCATTGGAATTTTTCCCAATGCTCTTTGGCGAATTCTGAGCCTTTTTCTTTGGCTTTGTTTTGCAGCCATTCAACAATTGTGTCGCCGTATTTGTCCCAAAGCCACACCGCACCATCGCCTAGTTCAATCATGATATTTCTCGAATGAAATTAAAAACACACTAAGTTTAGCAAAAGATTTGTGAAACATGACTTACCACAAAAAAAAGGCTCATCCAAAAATTTGAATGAGCCTTTTTTATTTTTAACGGTTGTAGATATAACATCGTCACTTCAAAGCCAAAACGTAAATCTGTGTAACGTAGTGTTTCCCATTTCATAAATTGACAACTCCAAAAATGTTAAAACCGCCAAACTTGCTAACCAAGAAATTAGTTCAATTTATCAATGTGCTACGGCGAATAAGGAATACTGACACAAATTTTCATGCCTTGTTTGGGATTCGTTTCAATCGTAAATTCGCCGTTCAAACTTCGTACCCGCTCTTGCATACTGAATAATCCAAAACCATTTTTAATAGTTGTTGCGTCACAACCTCGTCCATTATCCGTAATGGTAAGTAACAAATTTTTATTCAATTCAACCGCTAAAATAATCGACACTTTTTCGGCGTGAGCATGACGAAAGACATTCGTTAAACATTCTTGAATAATTCTAAATAGATGAATATTGATGGCTTTTTGGCAGTGTTCAATGTGTTCATCACATTGAAAATCAATTTGCAACGTTGGACAACGTAATCGCCAACTATCACACAATTCGTGTAACGCCGCTTTTAAACCTAATTCGGTCAATGTCAGCGGATGCAACTGCTGCATCATTGAGCGAACCACTTTCATTAAATGGTCACAGATTTCGATAACAGATGTTGTACTTTGTTTGATAATCGTATTTTGCGTGTCGTTCATTCTTGCAATTGTCGCTGTCATGACTTTTATTGCCGTTAAGGATTGTCCTAATTCATCATGTAAATCTTGCGCGAGGCGTTGGCGTTCATCTTCTTGAATCGTCAATGTATGTTGCGTTAACGCACGATTTTCTTGCTGACTTGCGTCTAATTTTGAAATTAACTTATTGATAGCATTCGCAATTAAGTTCATCTCATGACTTGAAAATTCGGGTAGACGATTTTGATAATCCTTTTTTTCAAGACGTTCTAAGCCTTCAACAATTAAACGAATCGCTTTTAATACGCGATTAAACATCACCCGAATCACCGTAAAAACTAGCGTCATTAACAGAAATAACAATCCGAAAAGTGCCACACTTTCTTCCCACACTTCGTCAATTTCATTGAGCGGATTCGCTTCAATCATCACAATTAACGCTTGTCCGTCATTGGTTATCAACGCCCGTTCAATTTGCGTGGGTGAACTACTGACTAACTTCACAAACCATAATGGCGGATTGACTGGCGTTTTATCTTGCCTTGACGTTGTTTTAAGTATCTTTCCTGCGGGGTCTTTGAGTTGAATGCGTAAATGGCGCGTGGCTTTTAAGGCTTGTAACTGCTTAATCCATTCTGTGCTAGCTAAAGGTTTCGACAATTCAAAGGTAATGAGTTGTTCTGCCAAATGAACCGAGGATTGCATTTCATTTTGAACCGCTTCTTTCGCGTGCCATAACGTGCCAATCGCGCCAATCGCAAACACACAAAGCGATAAAAATAAAATTCGGATATTGATTTGATAACACAATGTATTGATTTTCATAAAGTTAAAAATTAAGCGAAACGTTTCTAATAAAAATCGGGGAAACCTATTGAAAAACTCATTTCATTTTTAATTTCAAACCCGCGCTACAAAAGAAAACCTCGTCGCAATTTTTAGCCATAATTTGCGCGGCTCTGCCTGATAAATCGACAAATTGCCGCGCAAGTGCGTTATCAGGAATAATGCCAAAGCCCACTTCGTTATGCACCAACACTAAATCTGTTGGTAGCGACATCACCGCTTCAAGTTCATCCAAAATTTGCGCGTCGCTGCGTTCATGATAAATCGCGTTA